>JAQTOT010000027.1 GCA_028713145.1 Methylococcales bacterium | reverse complement strand
ACGGCAACGTGACGCACATTGATTTTACTTATCCGTATTGCCAAAAACTTCGCGCTGGGTTGATTACAGCGGCGGCATCTGCAAATTTGCACGTTAGTCCGATTGGCACTTACGGTTGCACGCAAGGCCCAAGACTTGAAACGGCAGCGGAAATTGCTCGCATGGAACGTGACGGCTGTGATTTAGTTGGTATGACGGGAATGCCCGAAGCGAGTTTGGCAAAAGAATTAGGCTTGAATTACGCCGCGCTTGCCGTGATGGCAAATTGGGGCGCAGGCAAAACCGCAGGCGAAATCACGATGGCAGAAATTGAAGAAAATTTGCATCACGGCATGGCGAATGCCGCGACGTTGTTACAAGCCTTTGTTGCGGCATATTAAAAAATGCAATCCGTTTTTGATTTTGCTGAAAAAGCGTTACGTTGCGCGAATCGTGATGAATTACTCGCATTAACGCACGAAGCGTGGCGATTGGCTGAAAGTGGTGAATTACGTTTTGAATCTGAAAATGACGTGCAACCCATTGAACGAGTTCGCTTTCCTGAACGTCCGATTTTATTGTCGCCGCGTGAAATGCCAAAACGTAAATTTCATACTCGTGAAGGACTGGCGGCATTTTTTCATGCCATTGCTCACGTTGAATTTGTGGCGATTTATTTGGCGTGGGATATTTTGTATCGCTTTCGTGATTTACCTGAAGATTTTTATCGTGATTGGTTGCGCGTCGCTGACGAAGAAGCGCAACATTTCGCCTTGTTGCAAACGAAGTTGAAAACGTTTGACCTTGATTACGGCGATTTGCCTGCTCACAGTGGTTTGTGGGATTTAGCGCAATATACCGCTGATGATTTATTGAAACGTTTAGCCCTTGTGCCACGAAATATGGAAGCCCACGGTTTAGACGTTACGCCGCCTTTAATCGAAAAATTTAAACAACTTGGTGACGACAATGCAGTCGAGGTTTTGACTCGCATCTTAACTGACGAAGTCGGACACGTTGCGCTGGGTTCAAAATGGTTTAAATGGCTGTGCGAACAAAAAAACTTAGACGTTGAAACCACTTATCAAAACCAGCTTTTGAATTATTACACCCAAAAAGGTGGCGGTTTAAAAGGGAATTTCAACTATGAAATGCGTTTAAAAGCAGGTTTTTCAGAAAGCGAATTGGCGTGGCTAGTCGCGCAAAGTCAGTGAAAAAAGCAGAAAGGATGGCATGAGCGAAGAGAGAATTTTATTTTTAACAGGTTCACTGGCTGAAAAACAGTTGCGTAGCGTTTTGGAAAAAATGCAGCCTGATTTTACCTATCGAGTGCATCAGCTCGGCTTGAAAGTTGCGGCTTTGATGACGGCGGACATGATTGAGCGCAAATTAAAAGACACGTTTGGCGCGACGAAAATTATTGTGCCTGGTCGGTGTCGCGGTGATTTAGACGCGCTTTCTGAAAAATTAGGCATTCCCGTTGTGCGCGGCACGGATGAAGTGAAAGATTTGCCGTTGTTTTTTGGTAAAAAAATCCAAATTGCGAATTTAGATAATTACAGTGTAAAAATTTTTGCTGAAATCACCGACGCGCCAAATTTAACCATTCCGCAAATTTTAAATCGCGCCGCGTATTATCGAAAAAATGGCGCAGACGTGATTGATTTAGGCTGTTTGCCCAGCACCGATTTTCCACACATGGAAGACGCGATTGCCGCGTTAAAACAAGCAAACTTTTTGGTTAGCCTAGATTCGCTTGAACCCGATGATTTATTGCGTGGCGGCAAAGCGGGCGCGGACTTTTTGCTCAGTTTGCACGAAAGCACGCTTTGGATTGCCGACGAAGTAGCTGCAACGCCAATTTTGATTGCTGAAACGCATACCGATTTAAGCTCACTCGACCGCGCCATTGCGAAAATGCAGGCAAAAAATCGTCCATTTATCGTTGACCCGATTTTAGACCCGATTCATTTTGGTTTTACCGCTTCAATTGTGCGTTATCACGAAGTTCGTCAAAATCATCCTGACGTTGAAATGATGCTTGGCGTGGGCAATATCACCGAACTAACGCACGCTGACACCGCTGGCATGAATGCGTTGTTAATGGGGATTTGCTCTGAACTTAACATCAATCATATTTTAGCGACCGAAGTCAGTCGTCATGCGTCCCGCGCGATAAAAGAAGCGGATTTAGCGCGGCGCATTATGTTTGCAGCCAAAGAACATGACACGTTGCCAAAACACATCAATGCAGGTTTGATGGCGTTACATGAACCAACTGCTTTTCCGTATTCACTTGCCGAAATTCAAGAACTCGCTGCACAAATTAAAGACCCCAGTTATCGGGTTCAAATCAGCGAAGAAGGCGTGCATATTTTTAATCGTGATGGTTTTCACAGCGCAACTGACCCGTTTGAATTATTCCCCAAATTAGGCGTTGCAAATGACGGCGGTCATGCGTTTTATTTAGGCGTTGAACTCGCTCGCGCTGAAATTGCCCAAAAATTAGGCAAACGTTTTAATCAAGACCAAGCATTAGATTGGGGTTGTGCGGTCGATTCAAAAGAATCCGAAGTGGATTTGCATACTTTTAAACCAGCTGGAACGACATTTAAAAAAGAATAAAATTTTTTAATCTCTGCAATGAAGATAAAACCATGAATGTAAAATATGCCGTCAATTATCTTACCGAAGATGAGTATTTAGAAAGCGAAAAAACCAGAGAAATCAAACATGAATATGTTGATGGTGAGATTTATGCAATGGCAGGTGCAAGCCGCAGTCATAACATTTTGACCAGCAATATGCTGTTTCAATTTATGTCACACTTAGACGGAACTCGCTGTATTCCATTTTCTGCCGACATGAAAGTAAAAATTGAAACGCAAAACAGCAGCAAATTTTTTTATCCTGACGTACTCGTTACCTGTGACGATGAAAATGGTCACGATTATTACACCGACAAACCGATTATCATTGTCGAAGTATTATCAAAAGCAACTCGCCAAACAGATAAAACCTTTAAATTAAACGCTTACAAAACGCTACCGAGTTTGCAGGAATACGTTTTAATCGAACAAGATTTTGCCGAAATTGAAGTTTGCCGACGCAGCAATGCTTGGCTTTCAGAACGCTATTTTTTGGGTGATTCGGTGACATTTGAATCCATTGGTTTAACGCTATCTGTCGAGGCAATTTATCATCGCGTGCCAAATCAAGATGTTTTGGAGTATTTGGAAACGCAAAGGCAAAAAACTGAACAAAAATAAAATGATTCAAGAACTTATTGTTACCACTCAAAATGCCGCTGGCATGGTTCATCTTGCGCCGATGGGCGTACATATTCACGGCGATGAAATTGCGATTTTGCCGTTTCGCCCGTCAACAACACTCACAAATTTACTCGAAACCAAAATCGCCGTTTTAAATTATTGCGACGACGTGCGAATTTTTGCAGGTTGTTTAACAGGGCGACGCGACTTTGCGTTGAATGGCTTGATTTTAAAAAGCGCGTTAGCGCACAGCGAAGTTGAATTAGTGCGCGTCGAAGACGATGCAACACGCCCAAAACTCATTTGCAAAATTTTAAAAACGGTTAATCACGCACCATTTTTAGGTTTCAATCGCGCTCAGTATTCTGTTTTAGAAGCGGCAATTTTGGTCAGTCGTTTGAAAATGTTACCGCTTGAAAAAATCGATAGCGAGATTGCGTATTTAAAAATCGGTTTAGAAAAAACTGCTGGCGAACGCGAACTAGAAGCGTGGGGCTGGTTAATGGACGAAATTGAAGCATTCAAAAAGGAGAATGCAAAATGACTGGAATGCTTGCGAGCGTCAAAAACGTAGCCGAAGCGAAAATTGTTTTACAAGCAAACGTCGATATTATCGATTTAAAACAACCCGAATTTGGCGCATTGGGCGCGTTGCCGATTAAATTAGTTGCCGAAATCGTGACTGAAATTAACGGACGGTTGCCTGTGAGCGCGACAGTTGGCGACTTGCCAATGGATGAAAATCTGATTCTTAACGCCGTTTGTGAAATGGCAAAAACAGGCGTGAATTTTGTCAAAATCGGTTTTTTTCCATCAGAGAATTGGCAAGTTTGTGTGCAGAAATTAGCTTCTATCACTGAAAATACACGCTTGATTGCCGTGTTATTTGCTGACACAAAACCTGATTTTTCGATTATTTCACATTTAAAAACAGCCAAATTCGCAGGCGTGATGCTCGATACGATGGACAAAAAAAATGGTTCGCTCACCGATGTCATGACCTGCGAAACGATTACTGCATTTGTCGAGCTAGCAAAAACACACAATTTACTTTGCGGTTTGGCAGGTTCATTGCGATTAGAAAACATCGCTCCTCTTTTACCACTTAACGCGGATTATTTAGGTTTTCGCGGTGCGTTATGTGCTGAAAATAATCGCGTGCAATCTTTAGAACTTCGCGCATTGCAACAAATTCGCAATGCCATACACACTTCTTTTTAACTTAGCTTTTATCACTTTATGTTCGATTTTTTAGAAAAAAAACACACCATCGCGGGCGCAGGTTTTAATCGTTGGTTATTGCCACCTGCTGCGCTCGCCATTCATTTATGTATCGGTATGGCGTATGGTTTTTCAGTATTTTGGTTGCCTCTTTCCAAAGCAATTGGTATCAAACAAAGCGTTGCTTGCCCTGCGGATGTTGGCTTTTTTGCAGAATTATTTGTCACAACCTGCGACTGGAAAATTTCAACGCTCGGCTGGATGTACACCTTATTTTTTGTATTTTTAGGTTCGTCAGCGGCAATTTGGGGCGGTTGGCTTGAACACGTCGGCTCGCGCAAAGCGGGTGTTGTCAGCGCAATTTGTTGGTGTGGCGGCATGTTATTGTCAGCACTTGGCATTTACACACATCAATTTTGGTTAATGCTTTTAGGTTCAGGTGTAATCGGCGGTATCGGGTTGGGCTTGGGTTATATTTCTCCCGTTTCGATGCTGATTAAATGGTTTCCTGACCGTCGCGGCATGGCAACAGGCATGGCAATTATGGGTTTTGGTGGTGGCGCGATGATTGGTTCGCCGCTTGCAACGCTTTTAATGGGACATTTTGCAACCGAAACCGATGTCGGCGTGATGCAAACCTTTATTGCTATGGCTGGTATTTATTTTGTGTTCATGATGGCAGGCGCGATGACGTATCGTTTGCCTGTTTCAGGGTGGCAACCCGCTGGTTGGACACCGCCTGTTTTGACTGAAAACAAAATGGTTACGCCGCATCATGTTCACGTTAAAAATGTGTTCAAAATTAAACAGTTCTGGCTAGTTTGGATTGTGCTTTGCATGAACGTTAGTGCGGGAATTGGCGTAATTGGAATGTCGTCGCCGATGTTACAAGAAGTTTTCGGCGGACAACTCATTGGCATTGCGAAAACTTACAGCGAATTAGACAAGACGGAACTTGCCACCATTGCAACCGTCGCCGCAGGTTTCACCGCATTGCTCAGTTTATTTAATATCGGTGGACGTTTTTTTTGGGGCAGTTTGTCGGACAAATTAGGGCGTAAAGTCACGTTTTTAGTGTTTTTTGTTCTGGGCAGCGCGTTGTATTTAAGCGTTTCAGCTAGCGCAATGGCAGGCAATAAAGTGTTATTTGTTGGCGCGTTTTGCTTAATTTTGAGTATGTACGGCGGTGGCTTTGCAGCGGTTCCTGCGTATTTAGCTGATTTATTTGGTACGCAAATGGTCGGTGCAATTCATGGGCGATTACTGACGGCATGGGCAACAGCAGGCGTTTTAGGCCCTGTGATTGTGAATTATATGCGCGATTATCAGCTCAGTTTAGGCATTCCGCGCGAACAAGTTTATAACCAAACGATGCTCATTTTGGCGGGCTTGCTGATGATTGGTTTGATTTGTAATTTGCTGATTCGCCCTGTTGACGACAAATGGTTTATGTCAGCAGATGAACTCGCGCAAGAAAAACATTTGGCAGAAGATAAAATCCACGCCGAAGAAGTGAGTGCGGATGAAACCGATGATATGGTGACATCAACACCCGTGATGTTGATTTATATCGCTTGGACAGTTATCGGCATTCCGCTTGCGTGGGGAATTTATAAAACGCTAATGAATGCGAGTAAATTTTTTGGCTAATTCACGCTAATTTGTGTCAACGCATGAAAAGCCTTTGCGACGGTGTCAGATTCTGTTTGTGTTAAAACATCTTTCACTTGTCCATTGGCTTTGATTTGTCCACGATGCAGCACAATCAAATGGTCATCTTGATACACTTCATCCATCAAATGACTTGCCCAAAGCACTGCAATTTTTTCATTCGCAACGAGTTGATGTACATAATCGACAATGCCTTGACGGCTCGGAATATCAAGCCCGACCGTTGGTTCATCGAGCAATAACAACGATGGTTTATGCAGTAGCGCACGGGCAATTTCCACACGCCGTTTGTGTCCGCCGTTTAATTGCCGCACTTTTTCGCCGCGTCGCTCATACATTTGTAATCGTTCTAATTCTTCTTGAATGCGTGATTTGGCAAGTTTTGAACTCATACCGTGCAACGCACAGTGATAATTCAAATTTTGAACAACGGTTAAATCCATATCAAGCGTCGTTTGTTGAAACACCACGCCTAAACGCGCTAAGGCTTGGCGTGACTGCTTTTGAATATCAAATCCGCACAATTCAATTTTTCCTGCGTGCGTATCGTACAAATGAGTAATGAGTGAAAACAGCGTACTTTTTCCCGCGCCATTTTCACCCAAAAGTAATGTGCATTCGCCCGCTGAAATTTGAAAACTCACATTATCAAGAGCTTTTTTTTGCCCATAAGAAAACGTTAAATTTTCGACGGTTAACGCGGTTTTTTTCATATTTATTTCCTAAAAATTATTCCAATACGACATAACGTTTCAAAATTTCTTCGTGAAAGGAGGCCGGCAGTCTTGCCCAGTCGCGTGCTTCAACCAAAATCGGAATGTTTGAATCATTTAACGCCAGCAAAAAATCGTCTAAGGCTTCAAATGGAATGGGGCTTAAATCAGCAGAGCGTAAAACTACATCTAAATCACTTGCCTCGTGCGCGTCGCCATTCACTCTTGAACCGTAAGCCCATGCGGTAACAGTCGGTAAATAAGTAGTGAGTAATTTCAACAATCGCGCTTTGTCTTTATCGCGTAAATAAAGCGTTGAGTGTGTCATGGTTGATTCTTAATCACCTCGTAAAGTTGATACGCATCGAGAATAAATTGCGGCAATAACGTCAACGTTTCATCGGCAAAACTCACTCCATAATCATGTGCAGTGCTGTTGCGATTATCACGATATGTTAGCCAGCGTTCCGATTCGTCCAAACTGATTAGACTGTGTTTTGCAGCGGTGCGAAAAATATCTTTGAAGGTTAATTGGTCTACTTGTTTTGGTGTGGCGAAATACGGCTTTAAACATTTTTTTAGCAATTTCCCCGATTGTTCCAAAATAATTTCAAATTCTTTGACACACGCCGCACGATAAATATCGTACAAATCGCTGTCATCGGGTTGCTCATTTAGCGCGTTGAAAGCCCGTTCTAATGTTGCAATGCAACGAACGAAGTAATCAAGATTAAGTTTGCTCATGGTTTTACAGCAAGTCCCCAAGGATAACTGCCCACACCAATCGATTTCGTCACCGTTTGAGATTCTAAATCGATAATCGACACGTCGTTGCTGATGCCATTTGCGGTGTATAACCGTTTTTGGTCAGGCGAAAAAGCCACATTCCAAACCCGTGAACCGACTAAAAAATACCTTTCGATTTCAAATGTTTGGGCATTCACCACTGCAACGCGATTTGCTGTACCAAGTGCCACATAAGCACGCTTGCGTTCTTTATCAATGGCTACGCCAACGGGCTGAATTTTGTCAGCGGCTAAACCTTGAATTGAGAAAGTAATCGTTTTTATAGGTTGTTTTGTTTTAGCATCTAAAACCATCAGACTACCTGCCATTTCAGACGTGACCCAAAGTTGCGAACTATCGGGCGTGAATGTCACAAAACGCGGACGGGCATCAACTAATGTATTATCAACAATCGCCTGCGTTTTCACGTCAATCCAATGCACCATATTTGTGGTTTCCGATGCGCTGATTAACCATTGATTATCAGGGCTGACACAAATACCTTCAGGTTCAACTCCGACTTTAATTTGTTTGCTGACTTTCTTTTTCGCCAAATCAATCACGGTGACTAAACTATCGTCTTCGTTTGAAACGTACATTTTTTTGCCGTCTGGACTGAGCGCGAAAGTTTCAGGGTCTTCGCCCGATGGCAAGTTTCCCGTTTGTTTTAGCGTATTCGCGTCGAACACTTTAATCGTGTTATCGTCGCTAGTTGCAACGTAAAGTGTTTTATTATCAGGGCTTAACGCAATGCCACGCGGGCGTTTGCCAACGGGAACAGTTTTTAAAAGTTTGCCATCTGTAGGATTTAACACGGCAAGCGCGTTGTCTTTTTCGAGTGTGATAAAAACGGTTTCGGCATGAGCGACACTAAAAAATGTCAATAATGCGAAAGATAAAAGTGTTTTCTTCATAAAAATTACCCCGTCAAAATGAAACATAAGCAAAGTCTAACAGAATTTTAGTTGTAATCTATTTACATGAAAAATGAAGACAAAAATTATTGGTTAATTATTGCAACCTCGGGGCGAATGCTTGCTCAAGCCGCTAAAAACGAAGGCTTTGCAACGCTTGTTATTGATTGTTTTGCAGATGTAGACACGTTCAATTATGCAAAAAAAGTGATTCGCGTTGATTCACTAACAATTGAAAACTTAACTTTCGCGCTTTCGCAGTTAAATCATTTTCAAATTGCAGGCGTAGTTTATGGCAGTGGTTTTGAAAATCACGTTGAGAGTTTGTATTTCTTAGAAAAGCGTTTTGTTTTAGCGGGAAATTCAGCAACAGTTTTTGAACGAGTTCAAAACAAACGTGATTTTTTTTCTGCGCTGGATGATTTAAAAATTTCCTATCCGCAAACCCGTTTTTCACCACCAAAAGATTCAACAAATTGGCTAACAAAACCGCTAACAGGACAAGGCGGTGTTGGCATCAATTCACAAAAAACTGATATTTACTGGCAACAATTTTGCGGAGGCAAATCAGGTTCAGTTTTATTTTTAAATTCCGAAATCGTTGGTTTTAACACCCAATGGACACATGGAGATTTTTTATTTTCGGGCATTTCAAATCACAGCGATTTAAGTGATTTTCAAAAAAAACAGCTTGGGTTGTGGGTGAAAAAATTGGCGACGCATTTCAATTTACGCGGTTTGAATTCGCTCGATTTTATTCACAACGAAAACGAGATTTTCGTTTTAGAAATCAATTCACGTCCGCCTGCAAGTATGCAACTTTATGATTTACCATTTTTTTCAATGCAAAGTTGCGTGAGTGAACATCCCCCCCTGCCCCCCTTCAAAGGGGGGAGTAGTTGTGCGTATCAAATTATTTACGCGCCACATTCGCTCATCATTCCCCAAAATTTTAACTGGTCTGAAAACTGCCACGATTTGCCGCAAAACGGCGTGATAATTCGCAAAAATTTGCCCATTTGCAGTATGATTGCACGCGGAATGCAGCCTGAAGCTGTGTTAAAAATTTTAGAAATTAACGTTAAAGAATTGGAAGGAAATTTAAAAATGACTCAAGCAAGTGTGAACAAATTAACCAAACCGTTGGTGCAAGAATTGATTACCAATGCGGCAAAATTGCGCGTTGGCGTTGAAAAACTCGAAAATGGTTGCACGATTATCGATGCAGGGATTAACCATGTCGGTGGTTTAGAAGCAGGACGAATCATTGCGGAAATCTGTTTAGGTGGCATGGGAACTGTGTCAATTTCACATAGTCCTTACACCACAAACTGGCCCTTATCGGTAAATGTTCACACGGGCAATCCCGTTTTAGGTTGTTTGGGCAGTCAATATGCGGGGTGGAGTTTGTCACACGAAAAATACTACGCCCTCGGTTCAGGTCCAGCGCGTGCAATGGCGACAAAACAAAAAGATGGGCAAACCATTCCTGTTGAAGAGCTGTATCAAGAATTGGCGTATCACGACGACGGTGACGCAGCAACGCTTGTTATCGAAAACGACGCTGTTCCACCGCTTGCAATCGTTGAAAAAGTCGCCGCCGCGTGTGGCATTTCACCTGAAAAATTAACCATCATCGTTACGCCAACCAGTAGTTTGGCTGGCGGCGTTCAAGTGGTAGCGCGGGTTTTAGAAGTCGCCATGCACAAAGCTCATGCGTTGCATTTTCCATTAGAAAACATTGTTGACGGCTCAGGTTCTGCACCGATTTGCCCACCACATCCTAATTTTGTTAAAGCAATGGGACGCACGAACGATGCGATTTTATTTGCGGGGCAAGTGCATTTATTTGTCAAAGGCAGCGACGAAGCCGCAGAAAAATTAGCGAAAGAATTACCGAGTTCAATCTCAAAAGATTACGGCAAACCGTTTGCGGATATTTTCAAAGCCTACGAATATGATTTCTTCAAAATTGACGCGATGTTATTCAGCCCTGCAAGCGTGATTGTTACAGCGGTTGAATCAGGTAAATCATTCCGCGCTGGCAAATTAGATAATGCGCTTTTAGATTTGTCGTTTGGCGCGTAAATCAATACAAATCCACAGGATCCACATCAATCGACCAGCGCACTTTGCTTGCCAATTTCAACGTCGAAATTTGTGGCACAAGTTGTTTTAAAAGCTGCTGCAACGCAGCGCGATTGGAATGTTGAAACAAAAGTTGAAAACGATACTGCCCCGCGCGTCTCGCCATTGGGGCAGGAATCGAACCTAAAATTTCCACGTCTTGCACATTTAGACTTCGCGCTAGTTGCGCGACCGATTCTAAAAATTGCTGCGGCAACTCCTCTTTTTCAGCATGAGCGCGAAGCAACGCTTGATAACTAAACGGTGGTAACATTGCCGCTTCTCGCGCGAGCAATTCGGATTGAGCAAATTTTGCGTACCCTTCACGCAATAATTCATTCAAAAGTGGATGATTCGGTTGATGCGTTTGTAATAACACTTTGCCGCGTTTTTGTTCACGTCCCGCTCGACCTGAAACTTGCACAATCAATTGCGCCAATTTCTCGCCCGAATGAAAATCTGTGCTAAACAAACCGCTATCCACATCCAAAATTGCCACCAGCGTGACATTCGGGAAATGATGCCCTTTTGCAAGCATTTGTGTTCCCAAAATAATATCGACTTCGCCTGCGTGAATTTGCGTTAAAAAATCTTCTAACGCGCCTTTTTTTTGCGTCGAATCGTAATCTAAACGCAATATCGTTTTGTTTGAAAAAATCTCAGAAAGTGCGAATTCTAAACGTTCCGTGCCTTGTCCAAGCGAGGCGAGTCCTGACGATTGACACGAAGGACAGCGCGAAATTAACCGATGTTCTGTGCCGCAATGATGACAACGCAGCAAATTTTTATGGCGATGAATCACCAAATTTGCGTCGCAATGCACACACCGCGCCACCCAACCACAACCATGACATATCAACGTCGGCGCAAAACCACGTCGATTTAAAAACAGCAACACTTGTTCATTTTTTTCCAGCACGGCGCGAATTTCAGTAATCAAACGTTCCGATAAACCTGCTTGCAATTTTTGTTGGCGAATATCGAGAATTTGCACCAAAGGTGGCAACGCATTTCCCGCTCGTTCAGGCAACGGCAAATGCGTATATCGCTCTAAAAAAACGTTGTACAAACTTTCAAGCGACGGTGTAGCTGAACCTAAAACGACGGGAACATTGGCGAATTTTCCACGCATCACGGCAACGTCACGCGCTGAAAATCGAAAACCTTCTTGTTGTTTAAATGAACTGTCGTGTTCTTCGTCGAGGATGATTAGTCCGATATTTGGCAACGGCGTGAACAACGCAGAACGTGTGCCGAGTAGCAGCGAACACGTGCCACTTTGCATGAGCAGCCACGAATTTTTACGTTGTAAATCAGTAATTTTGGAATGCGAAATCGCAATGTGTGTACTAAAACGCGCTTGAAAACGTTGTTGCAATTGCGGCGTAAGCGTGATTTCTGGCACGAAAACTAAAACCTGTTGCCCGCGATTCAAAACTGTTTGAATCAGTTGCATATAAACTTCGGTTTTACCGCTGCCCGTTACGCCATCAAGCAAAAAAACGGTAAATTCATCGAGCGATTTTGTCACGGCATCAATCGCGTTTTGCTGTCCTTCGTTACAAATGAGTTGCGTCGTTTTGATTTCGGTTTCGAGCGATTTAGGAAGTTTTTTAATGACCGCTTCTTTGCCCTGTCGCAACGCCACTGGAAACGCCGCGCTCATCACTTCACCAATTGGATGATGATAATAACTCGCCACCCAATGCATCAATTTTAAATCGATTTCAGCAAGCAATGGCTCATCATCAATAATTCGCGTAATTGGTTTTAATTTTTCAATCGGGAAATCGCTTTCAGAACTGATGGCGAGTAAAAATGCCACTTTTGAGGTTTTGCCAAACGGGACTTCGAGGCGAATTCCCGCTTGCAGATTGTCGCCATTTTCTGGCGCAACATATTCAAATAATTGAAAAAAAGGAACAGCAGGAATGGCGACTTTTAGAATCCGAGGGTTAATCATGATTCCAAATTTGTAAAATACTCAAACTCGCAAGCATCAAAAACGCGACTAAAGTCCAAGCTGGCATTGAAAAACCAAGCATCGTCCAATCGACTTTTGCACAATCGCCTGTGCCTGAAAGCATCAGCTTTACCGTTTCAATTAAGGGAAAATTTTGCAGCATATATTCAAGAGCTGGTTTGCATTCAGGCACTTGGTCAGGCGGCAAATTTTGAATCCAAATATGGCGAGTCGAAATTGATGCACCTGCTAATGCGGTTAATGCTCCTAAAAGAGCGTAACGGTTAATGCCTTTTTGTTCTCTGGGATTATGCGCGACCGCAACCATAAACACTAAGCCTGTTAGAAAAATCGCTATGCGTTGCGAAATACACAACGGACAGGGTTCTAAACCTTGATTAAATTGAAAATACGCACCCATGCTCAGTAAAAATACGCATCCCAAACTGCCAAACAAAAACCAAAAACGTGGTTTGATAATTTTAAGCGTTGTCATTATGTCCATTGATATTCCACCTCGTTTCTAAATAATCGGCAGCCCCGACTCGGCCCCATGACAACCAGTACATCGCCTGCATTGAGTACATGGTCTGTTTCACCATTGGTAAAATGTAGCTGGTCGCCAAGTTCACGGTCAACAACTCCAATCAAAATTAAATTGTATTTTTCACTTTTTAAATTCAATTCGCTAACTCGAACACCTTCCAAATAAGATTCCAACGGAATTTCAATTTCAGCAATTTTTAAATCATGTCGCCCAAAAACCGTGTGGTCAAGCACATTGCTAATTTCAGGTTTAGTCAGCATTTCATGCACTTTTCGTCCACAAATTTCATACGGATCAATGATTTTATTTGCGCCAGCAGCAAGCAATTTTTCTTCTGATTCACTGTCATCAACAATTGCAATAATCGTCAAACTTCTATCCAACGCGCGTGCTGAAATCGTCAAAAATACATTATCAAAATCTTTCGGATAAAAACAAAAAATAATATCAACACTTGTACCGATACCAACAGAAATTAAATCTTCATCATTTTTAAAATCGAGTACGCGCGTTTCAAAGCCTTTTTCTGCAACGATTGCGGCTTCGGTTTCATCTGCGGCAATAAATAAAATGCTGCATTCCTCGCGAGGCAAACGACTCATTGCCTCAAGCGACATCACGCTGTAACCAAAAACTAAAATTCGTTTCATATCTATCATTTAAAAAATGGTTTCACAGGCGTTGTCACTGCCGCGCAATTTGTACCAAAACACGGCTTTGTCGCGGCATTTGTTGCCGCTTGCGTAGCGGTTATTCGTTTGAGTTGATATTGTGATTTATCTATTTCACAGGTTTTGCCATCAACATCGCACGCTGATTTCACGACCAAATAATAGGTTGGCGAATCTTTTGTGAGTGGTGAAATGGCGTAACCTGTTCCCGTTGCACAGGAACTGCCGTTAATCATCGTGGTCGATTTCAAAGTTTTTGTGCTGTCATAAATAAGCAGTTTCCAATCGTTTTGATAAAGCACCGAATTATTACAGCTAAACGTTAAATTCGCGTCCTCGGTTCCTGTGTCAACTTGATAGACTTTCACATCGGTTACGTCGTTGATTTGTCCCGTTTGCAACGTCGCGCCAAGATTCTTTTTCGTTGTCAGCCAAGCTGTATCAAAACTACCTGTTGTTTTTGTTGGCGTTGTCGTTCCAGATGTTCCCGTTGTTGAAGTCGCCGCTGCAAGTTCACGGCTCAAAATGTAAGTTGAATGATCAACAACACACGCACTGTCTTCCTCATCGCAAGCTGATTTTACGGCAACGAAGTAACGCACAGAATTTTTGTCTTTTGGAATGGTGATTTTATACACGCCATTGTCGCCGTCTTTTCCTGTTGCACAATCGCTGCCGTTAATGATGTATGGCGCACCATTTAAGGTTTTATCACTGTTATAAACAAACACTTTCCAATCGTTATTAAAGCGTGTTGACGCATCACACGAAAAGTTTAGAACCGTATCGTTGTTAATACTGCTATCGACATAATACAAACGCACATCGGTTGCAGATTCAATTTTGTCCGTTTTGGAAAGTTCCAAATTTATTGGTGTTGAATAATTTTCCGAATCTATGGATAAACGATTACTGTAAGTTTTATCACCAATTTTTGGCTTGTCGGTGTCAATGTAAAACGCATCACGACCTTCACAATGAAAATCACCAATATCAACTTTCACAGGAATCACAACAGAATTACTTGAAGGTACAGCCGTTGTTGTGCCTGTCGTTGCGGCTGTTGTCGTGGGATTTAAACTTTCTAAGTCCAATTTTGTTCCCGTTAAAGTGACTTTAATCGCTTTTTCATTTTCTGGTTTGTTGCTAGGAGCGCATTCGCCAAGCGTCACACTCGCGCTATCTTTTGCGGTTAGAACAGCGTCGATAATTTCTGCATTTCCCGTAATGCTACCTAACATCAATTCTGCTGGTGAAAAAGAATCAGGCGTTAAAATTTGGCAAGCCGTTGTGCCGATTTGAATTTTCATCGGGATTTTATTTTTGAACATCGTTCGCAAATCAGCATTTTCAATTTTTACAGCAAGCGTTGAATTTGCATTTAATCCACAGCGCGTTAATTTAAAATTCGCCGTTGTCGAAGTGATGCTTTTCGTTGCTGACAAACTGCCAGTGTAGATTTTCGTCACGTCACGGGCAATGTTGTATTGCGAGGTTTCAACGGTGCAATCCTTTTTTGATTGCGAATCACACGCCGATTGCACAGAAATAAAATAACGCGGTGAATCTTTCGGTAAGGTAAATTTAAAACCGCCTTTGTCATCCACCAGCGTCGAACCACAATCACTGCCGTTGATATAACGCGGATAACCCGTGACGACGGTATTTTTGTCATCATAAACCGTTAATTCCCAGTCATTCGTGTAACGTGCGGCAGCCGCCGTGCAAGAAAATAGCAACGGAACTTCGTTTGTGCCTGCGGTGTCTGTTGTTGAATTTGTTTCGACAGAGTAAATGTTTTTGTCTGTCATTAACGAAACTTGCCCTGTTTTGATTGCACCGAGTGAGATAGCGTTTTTTAATTCAGTGGCAGTAAGTGTGTTGGTATCAGCAACAATTTCTTTTGGAATCACGCCAAGTTTTAATTTGTAATCGGATGTATCGCATTCCTGAGGCTGGCTTACCGATGAAGATGTATCCATGTAAAAAGACTGCAATTCTCGTTTTGGGAAAGTTGAACAGGCAGATTGAATGCCAATGTAATACGAAGCAACTTTATTCTCCGCATTGTCATTTTGATCGATAACAAAAGTAAATTTATCTACACATTTCTTCTGAGAAATTTGATCATATCCTTTAAGTTTTTCGTCGGCTTTAGAAGAATCTGAATAATGCTTCCAAACGCTTATATACCAACCAAACATACTAACCTTTGAATCTGCTTGAGGGCATGAAAAAACTAGCTCAACATCAGACAGTGGAAACGGCGATAAAAGGTTAGTGTAAGTGTTAACTATTTCAAAAAAGTCAACTTCGTCGTATACGCTAATCTGTCCTGAACGGGTAGTATTTTCTTTTAAACTTTTTGGTTTTTGCGTGCTAATGTTGTAATAAGGAGTATTGATATATTCGGCATTTCCTGCTCCTAAAGCAATTTGAGCCAAACCCAACAAAAAAGCCGCTACTAAAAATTGATAATTTTTCATTTTATTTCGCTCCAAAAACAGGCGTATCGGTGATAGGCTTAGTGCAGCTACTGTAAAAACAAGGCGCATTTGTAGTTGTTGACGTGGGTGTCGTTGCAGCTGTTGTTTGCGATGACGATGTTGTTGCATTCGATGTCGATTGTGACGATGTCGTTGATGTTGTTGTCACCGTTGGAATGATTCGTTTAATTTGATATTGCGACGAATCCACCACACAAACGCTATCGCCCGTTTCACAATCGGATTTCACCACAAAATAAGAACGTGTCGAATCTTTGAGAGCTGAAAATTTAAATGTCCCTGTATCGCCTGCACTTCCTGTTCCACAAGCACTGCCATCGATAAGTTGCGTGCTAATCAATTTTTTATTTTTGTTATAAACCGACAACGCCCAATCATTGGTAAAACGCACCGAATTTGGGCAACTAAATTCAAAATTCACGTCTGATTTTAAAATAGTATCAACGTAATAGGCTTGAACCTCCGTGACGGATTTGAGTTTATTGGTTTGTGACGTGCTGATATTTTTAGCAGACGCTAATGCCGTCATGGGATCGACAATAATCGTGGAGTCTACAGCGGCTGTAGTTACAGCTGTCGAATCAATCACATTACTGTAAGTCGTTTCGCCACCTGCTTTATCAATAGCAAACACCTCTTTAGATTCACAATGAAAATCACCGATATTTACTTTAATGGGAATCACTACCGAATCAGTTTCAATATTGGGATTTAAATTCACTAAATCTAATCGTGAACCTGTCAACGTGACTTTTGCTTTCGCATCACTACCGCAATCGGCGAGCGTGATTGCTGTGCTGTCTTTTGCTTTTGCCGTTGAATCGGTGATTTTAGAAGAATCCGTAACCGTGCCAATAAGCGCATCTTTTGTTGATAATTCTGGCGTTAAAATGCGACACGCTGTGCTGCCGATTTGTACGTTAATCGGTAATTTTGTAAGTGTTGACGCAGCGGCTAAATCGACGTTTTCAGCTTTGATTGAAATCACTGCATTATTGTTTAAGCCGCAATTGGTTAATTTCAAATCAGCTGATGTTGCATCGACTTTTTTAGTTGTTAATTTGCCCGAATAAACTTTGTCTACGTCACGCAAAATACTGTATTCAGACGTATCAACCACGCAATTTGTTTTAGTCGATGACGTGCAAGCCGATTCAACCGCTAAATAATAACGCGGTGAACCTTTCGGTATTTTAAGACTTTGACCGCCTTTGTCTCCGATAAACACTGAGCCGCAAGAGCTTCCGTTAATCAATTGCGTATTCACTAAACCGTTTGCATCATTAAAAATACTCACTTTCCAGTCATTCGTTTGGCGAAATGCCATCGCGCCACAAGTAAAAAGTAATGGCACGTCGGCTGTTCCGTCACTATCGACAACGTAAATATCCATGTCATCAAGTGAACTGATTTGCCCTGATTGTTCTAAACCAAGATTTTTTTGTGCGTTAGATGTGATGTATTCAAGGCGTTTGGTTTCGTTATCTGGATTGTCTTTGAGTGTGTAAATACCGACGTTGTAAGTTTTGCACGCATCAGAATCAAAACGTGAACTTAAATTTTGAGCGGAATTTGCCGCGTTGATGTTGGCTTTTACGGTGTCATTTAAGGATTTTATAGCGTTGTCTAATGCGGTTAGGGCTTCATCTTGTTTTGTTTTAGCTTCGTCGTATTTGGCTTGTGCATCTGTTAAGGCTTTTTCTTTATCAATTTTTATATTTTCTACCGCTTTTTTTGTATTTTCTGCTATTGCTTTATTTTTTGCTGCTGTTTTTTTCGCGGCATCCGCTAATAAACTTTTGCCATCTGCCGCTTTTTTTGCAGTCTCTGCAATGTCTTTATCTGATTTGTACTTGTTAGTTTGAGAAATTCCGTATTCACTTGTTGAATCAATCCAAATTGCAAGTAACTCTCCTGCCAATTTGAAAGCAGAATCAGCATTGCTTGCAGCTCTAGTTGCATTTTCAGCGTCGATAGTGGCTTGATCAATATCAACTTGTGCAAGTGCAATTGCAGCATCAGCAGCTTCAATGTTCGCCGCAATCGTTGGATCTTTTGCTGCCACTTCAGCTGCCAGAAATTGTCCAAAAGTAAAAGTTGTGTGTCTCATTGTACTTGCAAAAATTTCAATTGCTTTTGCCGTTGATATAGCGGCTGATATATTTGTTGCAGGCGTTAAACTCGTCGAAGCAAGGCTTGTAATATCGTTCGTTAATGCTAACGCATCGGTCAATTTTTGAATGTTTGCATTGGAATTGATGTACAAAGAACTTGGTGCGTAAATGTCAGGAGATGTGGAAATAAGTAATTTGCCTTTATCTGCTAAATCTATGACTGTTTTTGTATCATCAATAGCCGCTTGCGCTGTAATTGCTTCAGTTTTTGCCGTATCAATATCCGTTTGTTTTGCAAGAGCTGCTGTGACAAATTTATTCACATTGACGATATTTTTTGTAGGATTTTTTGGGTCTGTGACAGTATTGTAAACAGGTGCAGCACAATCTGAAACGACTGAAACGTAATAGTTTTGGCTGTCTAACGTTGGGAATTTAAAGCTAAATGGAACCGTATTTGTATCGTTAATAATGCAATCTTCGGGTTTTACGGGGTAGGTTTCTTGCAATTCGCCATTACCATCGTGAATACCTAAAAACCAACCACCACTTGCTACTGTTGATACAGATCGATTGTTACAAGTGAACGAAAGCGATACTTCTTCGCGGCGTTTGTCTGTGCCTGCTTTATTAGCAGGATTTAATTGTTCATCCGCTACGTTGTATTTAATACATTGTTTTTTGTCATCTTTCACGCAGGAATCAATAGAGAAAAAATCGACATCACTCGCGCGATTGAGTTTGCCGCTATTTTCTTTACCCAGTGCATTTGCGTGAGCGGAATCGTTATTAGGTTCCACTTCAATTCCTAATGCAGACTTCACCAAAATTAACAAAATGGCGGCTAATAATACTTTTTTGTTATACATAATTTTGTCTCATCTGCTTTTGGGAATTGAAATCTAAATTTTTAACCTGGTGGCCAGAGCATTTGTCGCCCAGCTAATAAATGAATATGCAAATGATAGACCGCTTGTCCGCCTAACTCGTTGCAATTGATAACGGTGCGATAACCCGCGTCGGCAACGCCTAATTTTTTAGCAAGTTGCACGGCAGTTTGCATGAGCTTACTTAATAACACTGTATCGTCTGCCTCGTTCAAAGTTGAA
>JAQTOT010000190.1 GCA_028713145.1 Methylococcales bacterium | reverse complement strand
TCATATTTATTTTCACGGCTCACACATTGTAATGACTTCTCCGCTAATTCTTGTCGATGGTTCCTCGTTTTTATATCGCGCTTTTCACGCTGTTCCACCACTGACAAATTCTAAAGGCGAACCCACCAACGCCATTTTAGGCGTATCGAATATGCTCAGAAAGTTACTCAACGAATATGAGCCTCAATTTATGGCGGTTGTTTTCGATAGTGCAGGCAAAACGTTTCGGCACGAATTATCAGTGGATTACAAAGCGCAACGTACCGAAATGCCCGACGATTTACGCCTTCAAATCAAACCGTTACACGCGCTAATTCGAGCAATGGGCATTCCATTGATTATGGCATCAGCCGTTGAAGCGGATGACGTTTTAGGTGTTTTGGCAAAATTTGGTGAGCGTGAAGGTTTTGATGTGATTATTGCCACAGGCGATAAAGATATGGCGCAACTCGTCAACGACAAAATCACGCTCGAAGATACGATGAGCAAAACCAAGCTCAATCCCGAAGGTGTTTTTGAAAAATTCGGCGTGCATCCGAATCAAATTGCTGATTATTTAGCATTGGTTGGCGACAGTTCCGACAACATTGCAGGCGTGCCAAAAGTCGGTACAAAAACCGCTGCAAAATGGCTCGCTGAATATGAAACGCTTGATAATTTAGTTGCCAATGCTGACAAAATCACGGGCAAAGTCGGTGAGAATTTGCGTGAACATTTGCCAAAATTGGAGCTTGCGAAAAAACTCACCGTCATTCGCTGTGATTTGGATTTGCCTTATAACATGGCGGATTTAACGCGCCGACCTTTTCATGACGAGCAGTTGAAAGAAATGTTGTCGGAATTAGGTTTTTTATCGTGGTTGAATGCGTTAAATAAAAATTCGACGGACACAAACGAAAAGCCATTTTTGAAAAAAGTCGAAAATGTTGAACCGACTGAAAACACTTCGACCGCGCATTACGACACCATTTTGACGATGTCGCAGCTTGATGCTTGGCTGGCACGTTTAGAAAAATCTGCCTTAATTGCTTTCGATACTGAAACCACGAGTTTGGATTATATGAAGGCGGAAATTGTCGGTTTGTCGTTTGCTGTGCAAACAGGCGAAGCGGCTTATTTACCGCTCGCGCATTCGTATCCCAACGCGCCAACGCACACAATCGTGCAATTAAATCGTGAATTAGCTTTAGAAAAATTACGTCCACTTTTGGAAAGTTCGACGGTTTTAAAAGTCGGGCAAAATCTCAAATATGATTATCACGTTTTAGCCAATCACGGTGTGACGTTACGCGGTATTGCTCACGATACGATGTTGGCTTCTTACGTTTTGGACAGCACAGGCAAGCACAATTTAGATTTTCTCGCCCAAAAACACCTGAATTTAAAAACGATTCGATTTGAAGAAGTCGCTGGCAAAAAAGGCACGAAACAACTGAATTTTTCCGAAGTTCAAATTGATGTAGCCACTCGTTACGCCGCCGAAGATGCCGATGTTTGCGTGCGTTTGCATCATGCGTTGCAAGCGAAGTTGCAAGCCGAACCGAATTTACTCGCGCTGTATAACGAATTGGAAATGCCACTTTCTTCGGTCTTAGCCCGAATTGAACGAAATGGCGTGTTGATTGATGACGATTTGCTTGCGGCACAAAGTTTTGAGCTTGAACAGCAAATTATGTCGCTCGAACAAAAAGCGCACAATGTCGCAGGACATAGTTTTAATTTAGGTTCGCCAAAACAAATTCAAACGATTTTGTACGACCAACTAAATTTGCCAATATTAAAACGTACGCCGACAGGACAACCTTCGACGGATGAATCGGTTTTGCAAGAACTCGCCGAAGATTACGAATTGCCAAAACTGCTGATTGAGCATCGAAGTTTGAGCAAATTAAAATCAACGTACATTGATAAATTGCCGCAACAAATTAACGTCAAAACGGGGCGTGTTCACACTTCGTACAATCAAGTTGTAACAGTGACGGGGCGTTTATCGTCTTCTGACCCGAATTTGCAAAACATTCCAATTCGTAGCGCGGAAGGGCGCAAAATCCGTCAAGCGTTTATCGCGCCAAGCGGTTACAAAATTGTTGCCGCCGATTATTCACAAATTGAACTGCGAATCATGGCGCATTTAGCGCAAGACAATGGATTGATTACCGCGTTTCAACAAGGCGAAGATATTCACCGCGCAACAGCTTCGGAAGTTTTCAACGTGCCGCTTGATAAAGTGAGCAATGAACTACGTCGCAACGCCAAAGCGATTAACTTTGGGTTGATTTATGGCATGTCAGCATTTGGCTTGGCGAAACAACTCGATATTTCGCGCACCGACGCGCAAACCTATATCAATTTGTATTTTGAGCGTTATCCAAACGTGAAAAAGTACATGAACGAAACGAAAATTTTGGCGAAAGAACAAGGTTTTGTGGAAACGCTTTTTGGACGACGTTTGTATTTGCCTGAAATTGATTCGCGTAATCCGATGTTACGTCAATATGCAGAACGCACCGCGATTAACGCGCCAATGCAAGGCACAGCGGCAGATATTATTAAACGAGCGATGCTTGCCGTGGATAATTGGCTCGAAACTGAAAACATCGATGCAAAAATGATTATGCAAGTTCACGACGAATTAGTGTTTGAAATCAAAACTGAGCAACTCGACAGCGCAATTGAAAAAATTAAAACGTTGATGAGTGGCGCGGCAGAATTAACCGTGCCGCTGATTGTGGATGTTGGCGTGGGTGAAAACTGGGACGAAGCGCATTAAAACCTACTACTTTACTCAAGAATTAAAGCACTCTAAAATACTCATCAAATAAATACACAGAGAAAGTCAATGTCAGAAAGTAACGACGAAATTAACAACCTTTTAAATCAAGAATATAAACAAGGTTTTGTAAGCGATATTGAAGCAGATACGTTTGCGGCGGGTTTGAACGAAGACATCATCGCGCAATTGTCGAAAGTGAAAGGCGAACCCGAATTTATGCTCGAATATCGGTTAAAAGCCTTTCGTCATTGGCAAAAAATGCCATCGCCTGATTGGACGCAACTCAAAATCGACCCAATTGATTATCAAGCGATTAGCTACTATTCCGCGCCAAAAAGTAAAAACAAACCGAAAAGTTTGGATGAAATCGACCCCGAAATTTTAGAAGCCTATAAAAAATTAGGGATTCCGCTTGCCGAACAAGAACAACTTGCTGGCATTGCAGTCGATGCGGTATTTGATAGTGTTTCGGTGGCGACGACTTTCAAAGGAAAATTGCACGAAGCTGGTGTGATTTTTTGCCCGATTTCTGAGGCAATTCGTGATTATCCTGAACTGGTGAAAGAGTATTTAAGTTCTGTCGTTTCGGTGGGCGATAATTTTTTTGCCGCATTAAATTCAGCCGTTTTTACTGATGGTTCATTTGTTTATATTCCCAAAGGCGTGCGTTGCCCAATGGAACTTTCTACCTATTTTCGTATCAATGCCAGCAACACGGGGCAGTTTGAACGGACATTGATTATTGCCGATGAAGGCAGTTATGTGTCGTATTTGGAAGGGTGCAGTGCGCCTCAACGCGACGAAAACCAACTTCACGCGGCTGTCGTCGAATTGGTCGCGTTGAAAGATGCCGAAATCAAATACTCGACCGTGCAAAATTGGTATCCAGGTGATAAAGAAGGAAAGGGCGGAATTTATAATTTCGTCACCAAACGCGCGTATTGCAAAGGCGATAATTCCAAAGTTTCATGGACACAAGTTGAAACAGGTTCGGCAATTACTTGGAAATATCCAAGTTGCATTTTGAAAGGTGATAATTCGGTCGGTGAATTTTATTCAGTCGCCGTCACCAACAATTTGCAACAAGCTGACACAGGCACAAAAATGATTCATGTCGGCAAAAACACCAAAAGCACCATCATTTCCAAAGGTATTTCCGCTGGCAAAGCGCAAAATACTTATCGCGGTTTGGTGAAAATTTCCAGCAAAGCCGAAAACGCCCGAAATTACACACAATGTGATTCGTTACTCGTTGGCGATAAATGCGGCGCACACACGTTTCCGTATGTTGAAGTGCGTAATTCGTCGGCACAAATCGAACACGAAGCCACAACTTCTAAAATCAGCGAAGACCAATTATTTTTCTGTCAACAACGTGGTTTGTCTGCCGAAGATGCGGTGTCGATGATTGTGAATGGTTTTTGTAAGCAAGTTTTCAAAGAATTACCCATGGAATTTGCCGTTGAAGCGCAGGCGTTGTTGGGGTTGAGTTTGGAAGGTTCGGTGGGGTAAATCAAATGATGATTGGGTTAGATGGTGGCAACAGCATTTCCAGCATCACAAAATTACTGGAACAACATTTTATTCATTCCAAAGAGGAGCTTTGGTTTCGGGGGCAAGCAAATTACGAGCATAAACTAATACCTGCGCTTTTTAGAGAACAATATGACGAAGCTAGAATGTATGAGGAGTTTATAAGAAGATTTCCAGAGCATTCAAATAATCATAGGGATATTTTTGAATGGCTTACACTCATGCAGCATTATGGATTACCCACTAGGTTACTAGATTGGACAACTAATTTACTTGTTGCGTTGTTCTTTTGTTGCAATGATGAAAAAGATAAAGACGGTGCTATTTTTCT
>JAQTOT010000189.1 GCA_028713145.1 Methylococcales bacterium | reverse complement strand
TAGCTCGCCACATTTACGTTGTCAAAAACAACGAGGAGAAAATCCAAATGGATACCGCTATCAAAGTCGCGTTTGCCACGAGCGATATGTTGCATGTTGACCAGCATTTTGGTTCAGCCCAATCGTTTGCCATTTACGCCGTGAATCCTGAGCAAGCTGAATTACTCGAAGCCGCGCAATTTGGCAATCTAGCGCAAGACGGCAACGAAGATAAATTAGCCGTGAAAATTCAATTACTCGAAGGTTGCGCGGCGGTGTATTGCCAAGCAATTGGCGCATCGGCGATTAAACAAATCATCGCGCACGGCATTCAACCTGTAAAAGTTCACGAAGGCAGTCGCATTAAAAATTTAGTCGCCGATTTGCAAACTGAAATGAAATCAGGCGCAACCAGTTGGCTTGCCAAAGCCATCAATCAAAACAAAACCCCTGACCCAAAACGTTTTGACGAAATGGCTGACGAAGATTGGCAAGAGTAAAGCACCTCCCCCAGCCCTATCGGGCTGCCCCCTCCAAAGGGGGCGAAACCATTAAAATCAAAAGCAGTTGCTTTTTACTGGTTTTCCCCCTTTGGAGGGGGAGCGGCGATAGCCGCAGGGGGAGGTGCTTTAAAGAAAATAATTTTAAAAACCCCCAGAGGATTTACCCATGAGCGAATTAGTTATCCAAGAAAATGACCCGTTTTTAACGTCAGATGTTGTGGTTGAAATGTTAAAACAACTCCGTGCAATTGACACTTACGATACTTACGACGGTTTGACCGAAGCGCAAATCATCGACCCGTTAATTTTAACCAAAGAACGCCGCCGCGAAATTCCAATCGTTGGCGATCCAGACGAACTCACACTCGCTCGCGTTAAAACTTACTACAACACCATTGCCAATTTGATTGAGAAAAAAACCAAAATGATGGCAGTCCCTGTTATCAACATCACACACGAAGGTTTTGGACGTGCGTTTGTTCTCGTCGGCAAACTGATTGTAGTCGATAAAATTTTGCGTGACGTGCATCGTTTTGGTTTTCCAAGCCTTGAAGATATGTGCGTGAAAACCGAAGAAGTCGTCGAAAAAGCCGCCGCGTTAATTGAAAAATATAAAGAAGTGGCTGAAGCCTAGAATTTGAAGGAGTTGCCAATATGACTGAAGAAGAACTCAAAAAATTAGAAAAAGACGTGAAAAAAAATAAACGTCTCGCCAGTGAACAAGCAATGGAATTACACGATTTAATCGAAGACCGTTTGCCTGACGCTTATGGAGAATTGATGGGCATTGCCCAAGCCACTTTCGATGCTTGCAAAGCGTGGGACGTAGCGAACAAAAAATTTCTAGCTGCCAGTGGCGCATAAGGAGGAAAAATGAGCGAATTTGTAACAGGCACAACGTTTGGCGGTACAGTTTGGACACCACAATACGTTACTAATTTAAATCAAAAAACCTGCATCGCATGTGGACGTTGCTTTAAAGTTTGTCCGCGTGATGTTTTCAATTTAATCGACAAAGAAGATTTAGAAGATGATTTTGACGATGATTACGGCGATTTTGAAGATGATGACGACAACAGCATGGTTATGAGTTTGAAAAATCCAGACGATTGCATCGGCTGTCAAGCATGTTCAAAAGTGTGTCCCAAAAATTGCTTTACGCATCAACCTAAAGCCGCTTAATAAGAGGATTTTTAATCATGCCAAGACCAGAGAAACACGTTTTTATTTGTACGCAAAATCGTCCGCAAGGACATCCACGCGGTTCATGCGGCGCGAAAGGTTGCGCGAGTGTGATGGAAGAATTTATGAATCAAATTCAAAGTCGCAATTTGTTTGAAAAAATCGGTTTAACCAACACGGGTTGCATGGGACCTTGCATGTTTGGCACAAACGTTCTCGTTTATCCCGAAGGCGTGATGTATGGCAATGTGACCAAAGACGATGTGGCAACCATTATCGACGAGCATTTGCTCGGCGGAAAACCTGTTGAAGCGTTGAAAGTCCCTGCTGAGGTTTGGTAAACAATGACTTCGGCGGCAACTTTTGAAGAACGGGTTTTATTTAGTCCGACTGTTCCGCAAGCTGTTAATGCGCTGTTGCAAAATGCGGTTGCGCTCAGTCACAGCAATAAGCCCGAAGCTGAAAAATTGTTTCAACAGGCAAAACAGCTAGATGAAAGTTGTTTGCAAACGTATTTCGCACTTTATAAATTTTATTTTTATCAAGGGCGTTTGCGTGAGGCAGAACGCGAAGTGCTTGCCGCGTTGCAAGAAGCTGCAAAACAAGGTGGTTTTCTGTCTGATTACCACCGTTTGGTGTTACAGCCCGATGTGGATATGTATGCAAATGAAACGGCACTGTTTTATTTATACAGTTTAAAAGCCTTGGCGTTTATCAAATTACGGCAAGAACAAGAAGCCGAAGCACACGCCATTTTATCGTTGATGCAAACACTCGACCCTGAAGACCGTGTGGGGGCATCCGTGATTCAAAGTTTAGCCGACGCACTTATCGAAGAACGCTCATGACAGAAAATAATTTAAGTTCGGTTATCGAAAGCAAACGGTCTTTTGGCAAAGCGATTTCTCAGCGCATTAGCGAAGCGATTGTGAAACTGGGGTTTTCGGTGCAAACGCCGATTAAATTGCCCGTGTTTGAGAATGCCGAATTTCGTTTAATTCTTGACCCGCTGACGCAAGAGTCAAATTTAGCGGGTTATTGGTACAACGACAAAAAACAGCGTATCGGACAAATTCAATTTAACAGTGATGGCAGTTTTTACGCCGAATACGATGTTGTGCAACCGCATCCGAGCAAAAAACAATTTTTTGTTGAAGCGATTAACGCTTGGGGACGTGAAGACAACATCAAAACCGAAGCCAAATTACTCGAATTGCCACAATGAATCCCAAGCACGTTTATGAATTATTGCTCGACCACTGCGCCACCGATGCCGTCGTCGATAATGTAATGATTGGTTTGGTGTGGACACTTTGCCAAAGCAAACACGGCACAGGGTTAGCGATGAGTCCGCATTTTGCGACGCGAACCTTGCCGTGGTCGGGCGATTTGGTTGGCAAATCGCTGAAAGATTTAGCCGCGTGGATTTTGCAATGGCAACCGCATCAAGCTACCGTTGCGATGGCGGCGATTAACAGTTGTTTAAATAATCGTCCCCTGCCCGATTCCGTTGCACTCGATAACACCTCGCAACATCCAAATCTCGCCGTTTTTGATTATTTTTTGCCGCAATTGAAAGGTAAAAAAGTTGTCGTCGTTGGGCGTTATCCAAACATCGAAAAATACCAAGATTTAATGCAACTTAGTGTTTTGGAGAAACAGCCCACTGGCGATGATTTACCTAGCAGTGCGTGTGAATTTTTATTGCCCGATGCGGATTGGGTGTTTTTAACGGCGAGTTCCATTCCAAACAAAACCTTTCCGCGTCTTGCCGAACTTGCGACAAATGCCAAAACCGTTTTGATGGGCGCGACAACACCGTGGTTGCCGCAATTTCATGAATTCGGAATTGATTATTTAGCAGGCGTTGAAGTGATTGATGCAGAATCTTTGTATCACACCGCCGCGCAAGGTGGTGGCGTGCGAATTTTCAACCACGGTTTGCGTTATCGTGTTGCAGAATTAACGCCGCAAAACAGCATGAGTTGGTTAAAACAACAAATTACCGAATGCGCCGCGCAACGGGTGCAATTAAACGCCGAAATGGAAAACTGGTACGCCAACAATCGCGGACGTTTTCCAAACTATGCGTTGCTTGAACAAGTGAGCAATCGTTTATCGCGTCTTGATAGCAGTTATAAACCGCTTTGGGATACTTACGGCAATGGCTAATCCGTTTGAAAATCATCGCTTATTACTTCTCTACAAAGGCGACATCAGCGCGTTGGTTTTGTTTGCTCAACAAGAAAACGGCAGTATTTGTTTTCCTGAATCGTTGCCGTTGCTGTCTGAAATTCTCGAAACCGACGAAACTGAAATCAACGAAATCAATTTGCATCCCGCGTTATTGCTTAAAGCGATCAATCAACATTTAGATTTTGATGAGGATTTGCTCAAAATCGAACCCACGTTTTATGAACAAATCGACACGCCAAAAGGGGCGATTACGGTGTATTTAGCGAGATTTACCTTGCTCGACCCGCCGCATAAATTACTTGAACGTTTGAATTTGAAACTTAAACCCTTAACCGAATTGCGCCGTCAACCGCCTGCGGAAATGGAATTATTGCGTCGCGCTTACGTTAAGATGATGGAAGGTGAGCTCGCCTGTTTTTATTTCCCTTTACCCATCACCAAATTTATTAAGCCCTGTAACGATTTTCGCTTTCAGGGCTTTTTTCATAAAAGCCAAATTGTTACGTCTAACACACACATTTTGTCTGTTAGTAACCTAACATTTCCCCACAAAATGTTTGTAACCTTACCAACATTTACCGTTAAATAATTTTTATTTTCTTTTTAAATCAATGCGTTGAAGTTAATTTTTTCGTTGGCACAGCTGTTGCTATAACCTAAGTGTATTAACCCGATTTAATTTTTTTACAACAACCCCTAAAAGTTTATTTGAGGAGAAGATCATGGCATTACGTCAATGTGCTATTTACGGTAAAGGCGGTATCGGTAAATCAACAACAACCCAAAACTTGGTTGCGGCTTTAGCAGA
>JAQTOT010000188.1 GCA_028713145.1 Methylococcales bacterium | reverse complement strand
ACCAAAATACCGCCGCCTTTGTCTTCTGCACCGACATAAACACTGCCTGTTTCGTCTAATTTTGATAAGGCTTCTTCGCTTACGTTTGGAATATCAGCGGTAATTTCTTCAGGACTGTGTTTGGTATCACGAGCCACACACGTTTTTTCTTCGATATGAATCGTAGTAAAACGGTCTTCTTTCACAACACGCTCAGAAACTAAAATCGAATCTTCGAAGTTGTAACCATTCCACGGCATGAATGCCACAAGCATGTTTTGACCTAATGCCAACTCACCCATATCTGTCGAAGGACCATCTGCCATGATGTCGCCTGCTTTGACAACATCGCCGACTTTTACGAGTGGTTTTTGGTTGATACAAGTATTTTGGTTCGAACGGGTATATTTAATTAAATTATAAATATCAACGCCTGACGTGCCATTTTCCGTTTCAGTATCGTTCACACGAACAACGATTCTCGCCGCGTCAACGGATTCAATTTTACCGCCGCGCGTTGCAACAACGGATACGCCCGAATCTTTTGCAACAGTACGTTCCATCCCTGTTCCGACTAACGGCTTTTCAGCGCGTAACGTTGGAACGGCTTGACGTTGCATGTTTGAACCCATTAACGCACGGTTCGCGTCGTCGTGTTCTAAGAATGGAATGATTGAAGCCGCAACAGATACAATTTGTTTTGACGAAACGTCCATGTACTGCACGGTGTCAGACATCGCCAATGTAAATTCATCTTTGTGACGGCAAGATACTAAACCATCAACCAATTTTCCTGTTGAATCAACAGGAACACTCGCTTGCGCGATGACGTAACTACCTTCTTCAATCGCTGATAAATAATCAACTTGATCGGTTACTTTGCCGTCAACCACTTTACGATAAGGTGTTTCTAAGAAACCATAATGATTTGTTCGCGCATAAACTGACAACGAGTTAATCAAACCAATGTTTGGTCCTTCAGGCGTTTCAATTGGACAAACTCGACCGTAATGCGTCGCGTGTACGTCTCGAACCTCAAAGCCTGCACGTTCACGAGCTAAACCACCAGGTCCTAACGCTGAAACACGACGTTTGTGCGTAATTTGTGACAATGGATTATTTTGATCCATGAATTGCGACAATTGACTTGAACCAAAGAATTCTTTGATTGCCGCAGAAACAGGTTTTGCGTTAATAATTTCTTGTGGTGTAAGCCCTTCAGAATCAGCAAGTGTTAAACGTTCTTTAACCGTTCTTTCAACGCGCACAAGACCAACACGGAATTGATTTTCAACCATTTCGCCAACTGAACGTACACGACGATTTCCCAAATGGTCAATGTCATCAACGTTGCCGTTACCGTTACGAATGTCAATTAACTCTTTTAAAACATCAATGATGTCGCTTTTAGTTAAAGTGCCTAGACCTGTGATTTCTTCACGACCTAAACGACTGTTAAATTTCATTCGACCAACGGTTGATAAATCGTAACGGTCAGCAGTGAAAAATAAATTTTGGAATAAATTTTCAGCCGATTCTTTTGTTGGTGGTTCGCCTGGACGCATCATGCGATAAATTTCAACCAACGCTTCTAGCGTTGTTTTTGAATCATCTAAACGCATGGCGTTAGAAATATACGCACCGCGATCTAAATCGTTGACGTATAAAACATCTAAGTCTTTAATACCTGCTTCAATGCAGCGATCAATAATTGCGCCTGTTAATTCATCATTAACGTTAGCAATTAACTCACCTGTTTTTTTATCAATGATGTTATGTGCCAAAATTTTGCCAAGCAAATATTCGCGCGGCACTTCAAACGACGTAACACCTGCTTTATTCAAATCACGAATATGCTTTGCGGTGATGCGTTTGCCTTCTTCAATTAAAACTTGATCGCCATTTTTGATGTCAAACGCGGAAATTTCACCACGCAAACGTTCTGGCACTATGTGATAAACATAAGTATCTTTGCTAACCGTGAATTTATTGGTTTCAAAGAACATTTTAATCATTTCTTCGTTGTCATAACCCAGCGCACGCAACAAAATGGTGGCGGGAATTTTACGACGACGGTCAATACGCACATAAACACAATCTTTGTGATCAAACTCGAAATCGAGCCATGAACCACGATAAGGGATTACGCGAGCGTTAAATAATAATTTTCCTGATGAGTGCGTTTTTCCTTTGTCATGATCGAAAAACACACCTGGTGAGCGATGTAATTGAGACACAATTACGCGTTCTGTACCGTTAATCACAAACGTTCCCGTGTCCGTCATTAAAGGCAATTCACCCATATAAACTTCTTGTTCGCGCACATCTTTGACAACTTTTGCGCTCGCAGCGGCTTCTTTATCATAAATAACAAGACGTACTAAAACACGCAATGATGCGGCATAAGTTGCGCCACGTTGTTGGCATTCACGCACATCAAAAACGGGATCGCTTAAGCGATAACGCACATATTCTAAAACGGCATAACCGTTGTGACTTTCAATTGGAAAAACGCTTGAAAATGCAGCGTGCAAACCTTCATTGTTGCGTTTATTTGCGCCAACACCAGATTGCAAAAAATGTGCATAAGAATCGATTTGAGTGGCGAGGAGATATGGGACTTCAAGCACTTCGGTGCTTTTCCCAAAGTTATTTCGAATACGCTTTTTTTCAGTGAAAGAGTAAGTCATATCGCTTTAAAACCTTTTGTCGGAGAACGTTTTACTATGCAAATCATTGCAAGCAACAAAAGGCCGATGGCACAAAGCCACCAGCCCATTCAAGAATCAGGAAAAACCTGAGTTGAAAATCAAAGTTTATTTGATTTCTACTGTTGCGCCTGCTTCTGTTAATTCTTTTTTGAAAGTTTCAGCTTCTGCTTTAGAAACGCCTTCTTTCAATACAGTTGGAACGCCTTCAACTGCGTCTTTCGCTTCTTTCAAGCCCAAACCAGTGATGCCGCGAACAACTTTAATTACAGCAACTTTGTTATCGCCAAAGCCTGTCATGATTACGTCAAATTCTGTTTGTTCTTCAGCTGCTGCCGCTGCGCCACCTGCTGGTGCCGCTGCCACTGCTACTGCTGCAGACACACCGAATTTTTCTTCCATCGCTGAAATTAAATCAACGATTTCTGTAACTGTCATGTTTGCAACTGCGTCTAAAATATCCGCTTGTGAAATTGCCATTGTATGTTCCTCTAAAATAATAGGTTTTAAACGAGTAAATAAAAATTAGGCGGCTTCTTGTTTTTGATCGCGAAGTGCAGCCAACGTCCGAACGAATATTTCGGTTGGTGCTTTCAACACTGCCATCAACAATGCAATACCTTCGTTGCGGGTTGGCAAACGAGCCAAACGTGGCAACTCTGAGCCGTCGAAAGATTGACCGTTAATGGCAACAATCTTTGCAATGAGTTTATCGTGTGTTTTCGCAAAATCACTGATTAAACGTCCAGCAGAGCCTGGTTCTTCCATTGAAAACGCAATCAATAATGGTCCAACCATTTTATCTTGCATACATTCAAATTCAGTTCCTGCAACAGCGCGTTTTGCCAATGTGTTTTTTACAACACGCAAATAAACGCCTGTTTCTCTAGCAGTTTTACGCAATTCAGTTAATTCGGTTACGGTCAATCCACGATACTCTGCGGCAACTGCGGAATGGGCTTTCGCGGCATACGCAGCAACTTCTTCTACGACAACTTTTTTGCTGTCTAAATTTAGAGCCATAGCTTACTCCGATAATTCTGAAAAATTTTCAGCTTGAAAATTCACACTTTGTGTCGTGTGTTTAACTTACGGTACGCATCGATTGATGTCGTTCCGCCTACGCAGGCTAATTAAGTGAAACACCCCTGCGGTCTTTGACGGCTACAGGGCGCAAGCCCTGCAACTCAAAGTTTGGTTTTAAGATTACAAACCACTCATATCTAACCACAAGCCAGGACCCATGGTTGAAGAAAGTGTGATTTTTCTAATGTACACACCTTTTGAGGTTGATGGTTTTAATCTTTTTAAATCTGCGATTAAGGCTTCTAAGTTACCTTGGATTGCGGCTGTGTCGAACGCCACTTTGCCCAATGTAGAATGAATAACGCCGCCTTTGTCGTTTCTATAACGAACTTGACCAGATTTTGCATTTTTAACAGCCGCTGCAACGTCAGTGGTTACTGTGCCAACTTTTGGGTTTGGCATTAAACCACGAGGTCCTAAAATTTGACCTAATTGACCGACAACGCGCATTGCATCTGGAGAAGCGATAACCACGTCAAAATTCATTTCGCCTTTTTTGACTAAATCACCTAAGTCATCCATACCAACGATGTCTGCACCAGCTTCTTTCGCCGCTTCAGCATTTGCACCTTGTGTGAATACTGCCACGCGAACAGTCTTACCAGTTCCGTTTGGTAACACGGTTGCACCACGAACATTTTGGTCTGATTTGCGTGGGTCGATGCCTAAATTAACACTTACGTCGATTGATTCAGCGAATTTTGATGTTGAAAATTCTTTTAATAAAGCAACGGCCTCAGCAACAGAATATTGTTTGTTTGCATCAACTTTTGCCTTGATTAACTTTGCTTTCTTTGTCAATTTAGCCATTTTACAAACCCTCCACTACCAAGCCCATGCTTGTCGCACTGCCTGCAATTGTTCTTACCGCTGCATCTAAGTTTGATGCAGTCAAATCTTC
>JAQTOT010000187.1 GCA_028713145.1 Methylococcales bacterium | reverse complement strand
TGAAAATGACGAAACGCCAGTTGTTCAAACTGAAAGCGACGTAATTGCCATGCCTGAAATCGCAATAAGCGACGACGTTCACGTTGAAAATTCGGTTGAAATTACTGTTGATGCCAATGCTGAAAATGCACCGCGCAAAAACAAGCGAAACAATGTGCGTCGTGGCCCTAATCGCCGTAGACCTCGGAATGTGGATTATAAAAAATCAGAAACGATGGGTAACACAGAAAATGCAAGCGTTGAAATTTCAGCGTCAGCCCCTATTTCTGAATCATCACCGATTGATTCAAATGCCATTTCGTTAGGCTACACAGCTAAAATCATCTAAGTTTTTGTAGGGGGCGAATGATATTCGCCCTTTTCTACACCAAACTCTTCGTTGTGGATGGGCAAATGTGATTTGCCCCTACAATAAAAATTGTTACTGCAACTCGCGCCAACTTTCATGCAACCTTCTTTTATCCATCTTCGAGTTCACACTGAATTTTCGTTAATCGACGGTTTAGTGAAAATCAAACCGTTAGTTAAAAAATTAACTGAATTACAAATGCCTGCCGTGGCAGTGACTGACCATGTCAATATGTTTGGTTTAGTCAAAATGTACAAAACCGCGACAAGCTCAGGCATCAAACCGATTGCGGGCGCAGATGTTTTAATTTTCAACTCTGACGAACCCGATAATCCGTATCGCTTGACGTTGCTCGCGCAAAATCACAAAGGTTATGTGACGCTAACGGAACTCGTGTCGCAAGCGTATCAAAAAGGACAATCCAAAGACGGTGTGCCGATGATTCGTCGTGAATGGATTGAGCAAAATCATGACGGTTTAATTGCCTTATCGGGCGCAATGCAAGGCGATATTGGACGTGCATTGGTGGCGGATAAAAAAGACGATGCGCTGCATTTTGCAATGTATTGGCAAAATCTGTTTCCAAACCGTTTTTATTTGGAACTTCAACGTGTCGGAAAAGCGAATGAAGAACGCTATATTGCGGCAGCGATTGATTTAGCGTTTGCCCTAAATTTACCTGTTGTTGCCACAAACGATGTCCGTTTTTTAAAACAAGAAGAATTCGCCGCGCATGAAGTACGAGTTTGTATCAATCAGGGGCGTGTTTTAGACGATGAACGTCGCCCGAAAGATTACACCGACCAGCAATATCTGCGTAGTGCAGAAGAAATGCAGGCGTTATTTGCCGATATTCCCGAAGCCTTAGAAAACACGGTTGAAATTGCGAAACGGTGCAGTTTAACCCTCACGCTCGGTAAAAATTATTTGCCTGATTTCCCCACGCCAGACGGCATGACGATTAACGATTTGATTATTGCTGAATCTGAAAAAGGCTTAATCGAACGTTTAAAACACCACCCTGTTCCAGACGAAAACGCTTACCACGAACGCTTAAAAATCGAACTCGATGTGATTACGCAAATGGGTTTTTCGGGTTATTTCATGATTGTTGCCGACTTTATTCAATGGGCAAAAAATCATGGCATTCCTGTCGGGCCTGGTCGTGGTTCGGGTGCGGGTTCGCTAGTGGCTTACGCGCTGAAAATTACCGATTTAGACCCCATCGAATTTGAATTACTGTTTGAACGTTTTTTGAATCCTGAACGGGTTTCGATGCCCGACTTTGATATTGACTTCTGCATGGATCGACGCGATGAAGTGATTGATTATGTTGCAGATAATTACGGACGTGACCAAGTTTCACAAATTATCACTTACGGTTCGATGGCGGCAAAAGCCGTGATTCGTGACGTAGGGCGCGTTTTGAGTTTGGGTTATGGCTTTGTTGACCGATTAGCCAAAATGATTCCAACTGAAGTCGGCATTACGCTTTCTGACGCGCTAAAAAATAGCCCTGAAATGCAACAAGCCTACAATGACGAAGAAGATGTCAAAACGTTGATTGATATGGCGTTGATTTTGGAAGGCACAGCGCGAAACGCAGGTAAACACGCGGGTGGCGTGGTGATTGCGCCAACGAAATTAACCGATTTTTCACCGCTTTATTGCGACGTTGAAGGTAATAATTTAGTCACGCAATACGATAAAAGCGATGTGGAATCCGTTGGCTTGGTGAAATTCGACTTTTTGGGTTTGCGGACATTGACGATTATCGATTGGGCGTTGCAAACCATTGACGCGCAAAACGCCAAAAAAGGCTTGCCGCCTGTCGATATTAGTCAAATTCCGCGTGACGATTTTGCCTCATATGATTTACTCAAAAAAGGCTTAACCACTGCCGTATTCCAGTTGGAATCGCGCGGCATGAAAGAGTTAATCAAAAAACTCTTGCCTGACTGTTTCAACGACATCATTGCGTTAGTGGCATTATTTCGCCCAGGCCCGTTGGAATCGGGGATGGTCGATGATTACGTCAACGTCAAACACAAACGCAAACCTGCCGAATATCCGCATCCGATTCTTGAACAAATTTTAGAGCCGACCAACGGCGTTATTTTGTATCAAGAACAAGTCATGCAAATCGCGCAGGTGTTATCAGGTTACACGCTCGGTGGCGCGGATATTTTGCGTCGTGCGATGGGTAAAAAAGACGCTGCCGAAATGGCAAAACAGCGTGATGTTTTTGTCAGTGGCGCGGAGGCGAATGGCGTTGACAAGGATATTGCAAACTATATCTTTGATTTAGTTGACAAGTTCAGTGGGTACGGTTTCAACAAATCCCACTCCGCCGCTTACGCTCTCGTCGCTTATCAAACCGCATGGCTCAAAGCCCATTATCCAGCGGCTTTCATGGCGGCGGTACTTTCTGCCGATATGGACAACACCGACAAAATCGTTATCAACATCGAAGAATGTCGCGCTCTCAATATCAAAATTATTCCACCATCGATAAATTATTCGGATTTTAAATTTACTGTTGGCGACAACGGCGAATTGATTTACGGCTTAGGCGCGTTGAAAGGTGCAGGCGAAGCCGCGCTTTTAGACATGATTGAAGAGCGCAAAAACCACGGCGTATTTACTGATTTGTACGATTTGTGTAAGCGTGTTGATTTACGAAAATTCAATAAACGCGTTTCAGAAGCCTTAATCAAAGCGGGTGCATTAGATGAATTTGGGACAAATCGCGCCGCACATTTAGCCGAATTGCCCACTGCGTTGCGTGTTGCCGAACATCACGCAAAAATGAAACTCGCAGGGCAAAGCGATTTATTTGGATTAGGCGGCGGTAGCAATGAAACCGATGAAGAATCTGAAAATCAAACGTATACCGCTGACGTTCCACCGTGGTCAGATAAAGTTCGTTTTGCCGAAGAAAAAGCCGTTTTAGGTTTATTTTTAACAGGACATCCGATTGACCAATATGCCGATGAATTACGACAACTGGTTAAACGAAATCTTGCTACGCGCATTGCGGAAATTGTTCCTGAACGACGAACGAATCATGTCAGAGTGGCTGGATTGGCAATTGACATCGGTTCGCGCCAAAACAAACAAGGTAAATCACGCGGTTTTGCAATTTTAGACGACAATTCGGCTCGGCTTGAAATTGTCGCTCACCGTGAAACGTATGAGGAATTTCAAAGCCTTTTCACTTCTGAATACAAAGACAGATTATTGATTGTCGAAGGAAATTTGCTGCTCGATAATTATTTGAATGTGCCGATGCTCACGGTCGATAAAATTTATCCGATTGAAAAAGCACGAAGAACATTGCAGCTCACGTTTAAAAATAATGCTCAGTTTGAAAAACTCGCTGAAATGTTGCAACCTGTGAAAGGCGGTGAAACCGTGGTGCAAATTGCGTATTTTGGCGAAAGTGCCAAAGCAATTTTGCGTTTAGGCGATGCGTGGCGTATCGAAACCACGGATGAATTGTTGCACGAGTTGAAAATTTGGCTTGGAAAAACAGCTGTGCGAGTTGGTTATTAAAAATGAATGACAAATCGCGCTATAGAACGAAAGCTAAAGCGCGATTTTGAAAAATTATTTACGCACCATAATCCACGTTTCTTTGGTTGCGTCATCTTCGTTGCGATACCAGCCTTGCAACGTTTTCATGTCACTAGACATGGTCAATTCTAAATCGCCATGAACCGATTTACCTTTGCCATTTTTGGGATGTTCTTGCCATTTCCCTTTAATTACATTTCCTTCAAGTAGACCATCTAAAGTCCCACTTTGCGTAACGCTGTCATCATCGTCGTATTCATAACGACCTGTTATTTTATTTTCAGATTGTTCAAGGGTGACATCGTTCACAATATCAGATGACCATGTTCCGCTTAGATTGTTTGCAAGTATTGCAACAGGAGCGGGGGCTGTTTCTTGTACAGGTGTTGAGGTTGATGTAATCGTTGTCACTTCGACACTTTGTGAAGTAGGCGTATTTTCAACAGAAACAGTTTGCTGTTCGAAAGCCGTTGGATAAAGCATTGCAAAACCCGCCCCCAGTGCGCCAATTAACATAAAGCCCAGTGTTAAACCAACGCCCCAAGTAGACCATTTTTTTTGAACTCGATTGAAATGATCGACACTTTCCCAAGAATTATTTTCCCATGCCCATTCCCGCCCTTTAAAACCTAAAATGAAAGGCATCACAATCCCTACAACAGGCACAAAACATAACAAACCTATCCACGTTTTATTAGAGATTGCCCATATCCAATTAAGCAAAAATGCGCACCACGACCAGCCTTTTAT
>JAQTOT010000186.1 GCA_028713145.1 Methylococcales bacterium | reverse complement strand
AAGGATTGAGCGAGCGTTTCATTTTTAATTTCGAGTTGTGGAAAATCGGTTTTGAGTTGTGAAAGCAAAACACTTGGCGATTCATGACGTGGCAAAAGTTGTTTCATAAATGCCGCAATTTTTTCTTCTTGCGCTGCGCTGGGCGACAAAATTGTCGGCAATTGTTTAAATTCAGGCGTTGCGCCAATTTTTGTAATGGCTAGCGTTAAGGCTTGCCCGACTTTTAACGCTTCGCCTTTTTGCGAAGGTAAAAGTTGCAATTGGCTGGGTTCAATGGTGATAAGCATCTTTTTACCCGCACCGCCTTGGTGATCGTCAACGATAAGTTCAAGTTGAATTTTATGCCCGACCAAACCAACGACTTTTGCTTCAATTGGATTTTGGTTTTGCGCGTGCGTGGTAAATTGTTTCATCGATTCATCAATGCGATTTACCAGTGGCGCGGTAGCGAGTGTTAAGCGCATAGCATTCATTTTTTCTGCGCTAGGTGGACTTTCGTAAAATTGCGAATCCAGTTTGATTATTTTAAATTCTAATTCAGGAGTCGTTTGGGCAACTTGTAGCGTGATATTTTGCCCAACGTAAGAGGTGAGAGTGGCTCGCGGATTTTGATTTTCAACAATTAAGGTTTGATTGTTCCATTTCAACGTAATGCCTGTTGCGTCAAGCGCAATCACTTTGGTGACAAGTTGTTGTCCAACTTTAAGATGCAAATTACTTTCCACCAGTGATTTCATGGTTTGCAAAATTTGATTGTTGAACGAGGTTTGAATATCCATAATGAATCCGAAAATAAAGCACTACTTAAAGAATGGCACTTTATCGCACGGCGGGCGTAAAACTAAAGCTAAAATTTATCGAGGAAACAGCCGCAAGTTCCCGATTTGCATGGCAGCAAATCGGGATTTGTTTTTAATTATCTGTTTCAAATCATTTTTTAGTTTTCTATTGTGACAAAAGAGAATTTTTCACAACTGCTCAAACGTTCTGTCAGTTGTTTAATGGCATCAATTTTACTCAAGGTGGCGATAAGTTCGATTTTGTTTTTAATTTCATTTTGCATGAAAAAACCGTGAAATAAATAATTTGCATCCATTTCTGTCACTTTATGAATAAACGGTAAATCGCCCGAGCCGTAGCGTTGAATTTTTGTTTTACCAATTTCAATCAAATTAAATTTCGCTTGCGTTAAGCATTCTTCAATCACGAATTCCGTATCAATTTTAATCTCGGCAATTTTTTTTGGAATAGTGACCTCCATCGGAACGAGCTTTGCCTTTCTGCCTTTAAAAATAGCGAGTAAAAAACTTTCACCATGTATTTCTGTTTCATTAAGCGGATTTGCGCCACAAATGACATACGATGGGAACGATGACAATGTCGATTCAATGGCAAAAACTTTGACGTTTGGATTGTTCATAAAAACCTCTAAATTAGTGAGTTACGCCGTAAGAATAAGGCGTTTTTATGACACCGATGTGTCGATTTTATGACTAAAAAATCCGTTTTGTCATGGTTTTGTCATAAAGTTTTTCTATGCTCGCGCAAAATTTCGTTATTTCGCATAAATATAGGTTTACTTTAATGTCTGCATTGCAACAAGAATTGCTCTCGATTTTAGAACACAAAAAACTCACCCCACATTTTCAACCGATTATTTCCATTTCTCAGCAAAAAATTATTGGCTATGAAGCTCTCATTCGAGGCCCTTCAAATAGCCCGTTGCATAGTCCGTTAAATTTATTTGATATTGCAGAGCGTTACGGCTTGAGTTCGCAGCTGGAATTCGTGTGCCGCGAATTAAGTATTAAACATTTCGCCTCCTTTAATCTCGATAGCAAATTATTTCTCAATGTCAGTCCGTGCGTGCTATTACAACCCGAATTTAAAACAGGTGAAACGCTACGTTATTTAGAACAATTTGGCGTATCGCCACGCCAAGTAGTGATTGAACTTACCGAACATAAGCCCATTGATGATTATGAATTGATGCGTGAGGCGATGATTCATTATCGCAGTATGGGATTTGAAATCGCGCTTGATGATTTAGGCGCAGGCTATTCCAGTTTGCGTTTGTGGTCAGAGTTATTGCCTGAATACGTCAAAATTGATCAGCATTTCATTCAAGATTTGCAAAACGATTCGGTGAAACTGAATTTTGTGCGTTCGATTCAAGGCATCGCTAATTCGCTTAATTGCAACATAATTGCCGAAGGCATTGAAACAAAAGCCGAATTCAAAATGATTGAAAGTTTAGGCATTTCTCATGTGCAAGGTTATTACTTTGCTAGACCAGCAGCGGTGCCGCTCGTTGAAATTGATAGTGCAGCACTTTTTGAGGAAGAAAAAAAGGCAGCTAAAAATGGTTGGAACTCATCAACGCCGATTGAAAAAATCAGTCAGTTTATTGCGCCGATTTCTGCTGATACGCCAATTAGCGACGTGATGAACTTTTTTCAACATCGCCCAGAACTTAGCATTTTGCCACTTGTTGATAATGAAATGGCATCGGGTGTCATTTTGCGTGAAGACTTTTTGTCAAAATTATTTTCAAGTCGTTACGGGATTGAATTACACGGACGCAAACCGATTAGAACGTTTATTGAAACGATGCCACTCAGTATTGATTGCAACACGCCCATTGAGCTTGTAAGTAAGCAACTCACGTCAACGATGCGCCATGAATCAGTGTTTGTGATTACTCGTCAGCAAAAATATGCAGGTGTGGGAACGGTCTTATCGCTACTAGAAGAAATTACGCGCCAACAAATTGATAATGCAAAACACGCGAATCCATTGACGTTATTACCTGGTAGCGTGCCGATGAATGAACAAGTCAATCAACTTTTAGCAAGTAAAACACCGTTTGCCTTTGGCTATTTTGATTTGGATAATTTCAAACCATTTAACGATATTTACAGCTACAGCGCGGGCGATGACATTATCAAAGCCGTTGCCACGACCTTGTCAGAATGCGTGCCTACTGAAAGTGGACGAATTGGACATATTGGCGGTGATGACTTTATTGTCATTTTCACAGGTGAAGATTGGCTTGAACGCTGCAAAATGGTTTTGCAAAAATTTGAAAAATTAGTACCAGGTTTTTACACGCCAGAAGATGTTAAAGCTGGCGGTATTCGCGCCGAAAGTCGCACAGGCGAAAAATGTTTTTTCCCATTGAGCAGTTTATCTGTTGGTCTCGTTTCGCCACTTTCGACGATTCATTGTCAATCGCATGTCGATGTAGCGGATTTAGCCTCTGAAGCGAAAAAATTAGCGAAGAAAACGGAAGGAAACAGTTATTTTGTGAATTTGCGTCACAGCCCACGCAATGTTGAAGTCGTGCATTCATCGGAAAATAAAATCCATGCAAATGGAAAAAATTGTCCGATTATTCAGTTTCATGCGGCTTAAATGTAAATGACAAAAGCCAGTTCAAATTGCAAAAAATGAACTGGCTTAATCAAACGTAACGGTTAGATAAATTTTTAAGCGTTACTTTTATTTTTACTCGAAACTCTAATCGGCAATTTGTATTCATCTTGCCAAGCGTTCATCCCGCCCGTTAAAACCAAGACATTTTCAAATCCCGATTTGGTTAAAATTTTTGCCGATGCACTTGCGCGTGTGCCTGTTTGGCAAGTCAAAATAATCAAATTCTTTTTGTATTTTTGTAAATTGCTTAAATCTTCCGCGAATTTGCTCAACGGTACGTTAATCGCCTTCTCAATGTGACCCAAAATAAAATCGGGAGCTTCACGAACGTCTAAAACGACGGTGTTATCGTCGTCAATTTTAGGCACGGCAAGTAATGGCGAAATCGAGGCAAAGCGTTTAAACGCGGTATCAAAAAATTCTTGAATGAGTAAAAACGTCACCACCGCTAAGGCAAGTGACAAAATGTAATGATTTAAAATAAATTCGAGATAACGATCCATGAGTTGTGTTTTCAAGTTAAGTGAATAAAAAGGGTTGGAACTGTTGCTATAATGCGGCAAAACAACACTATGCTAAATTATACCTGTGTTGCCACATCACCGTTATTTTGAACGAGGAAAAAATCATGAGCGAACGTATTAAACCTTTAGTTTTGTTAATTTTAGACGGCTTTGGCTATCGCGCTGAAACTGAAAGTAACGCGATTGCGCTCGCAAAAACGCCTTGCTGGGATAAATTACAAAAAAAATATCCAATGACGTATTTGAATTGCTCTGGTCACGTTGTTGGTTTACCAAATGGGCAAATGGGGAATTCCGAAGTTGGGCATTTGCACATTGGTTGCGGGCGTTACATTCCGCAAGATTTTTCGCTGGTTAATGATGCCATTTTAGACGGTAGTTTTTTTGAAAATGCCGTGCTTTGCAAAGCGGTGGATGAAGCGAAATTGAAAAATAAAGCGTTACATATTTTAGGTTTGCTTTCTGCGGGTGGCGTTCACAGTCACGAAACCCAAATTGCGGCGATGGTTGAACTTGCGGCAAAACGTGGTTTGCAAAAAATTTATGTTCACGCTTTTTTAGATGGTCGTGACGTGCCACCAAAAAGTGCTGCAAGTTCATTTACTTATTTAGAACAAAAAATGGCAGATTGCGGCGCAGGACAAATCGCCTCGATTACAGGGCGTTTTTATGCGATGGACAGAGATAATCGTTGGGAACGTGTCGCGCAAGCCTACGAAATGCTGATGAAAGCTAACGCGCCCCATTTTGCAACAACCGCACAAGCGGGTTTA
>JAQTOT010000026.1 GCA_028713145.1 Methylococcales bacterium | reverse complement strand
ATTTAACCGCACGCGCCCGAAACCGTTAAAAACTTGCGGGTCTTTAGGGTGTAGTTTTCGCGCGAAAGAAAATTTTTGTTCAGCCAACTCCGCTTTGTTGTTTTTCAGCAGTTCAAAACCTTTTAATTTTGCCTGATAAGCGGGGTCGTTAATGAGTGTGTGATATGCCGACAAAGTGGTGTTGAGTTCGGTGACTTTGGCTTTTACTGATAAATCTTCTGGGTACGCCCGAGCAAAACGTTCAATGTCTGCTTGCGTTAATTTTTCAATCGGAATACTGGAAAGCGCGTCTTTCCAAGCGGAAGCCGCTTTAATTTTAAAACTATCATCGGCAGATAATTTTTCAAAAACTGCAATAGGTTCTTTATTTATTGGTGATTTTTTCGCTTCAATGCTTGCTAGCGCAAGTTTGTAATCGGGATTATCGGGATATTGTGTGTTGCGTTCTTTGAGTTTTTTAATTGCCGTTTCTAAGTCAACGGCACTGCGCTTTGCGAGCAATTTCAAATAATCAATTTCAATTTCCGTTGTGGGCATGCCGTTTGGAAAAAGACGTTCGTAAATTTCAAGTGCTTCGCCAATGCGCTGATTGCCTGCTAAAAAATGCGCTTGTTGTAACTGTAATTTATTTGCACCAACGCTGGCTTCAAATAAATTCTTCAATTGACCAAGTAATTCGTGATTTGGGTGAGCGTGTTCAAAAGCGGCAAGATTTTTTTTCGCCGCGTCTTTTTCGCCTTTGAGAATGTTGAGTTGCACTTGAAAAAATAAGGCTTGCGGATCGTTTTTATCAATGGCGAGCCAATGTTCTAACGCGGCATCGGCAATATCGTAACGATGTTGCGATTGCGCGAGCATAATCTGCTGTTTGAAAAAATCTTCGGGGCGCACTGTCTCTGCGGGCAAAGGCGATGTAAAAATACTGAGTAAGCCCGCGCCTAACAATAAGACGAAGGGATTGCTTTTAGCTATGGTCATATTAAAAATGATGGCAATTTATGGGGGGCAATACCAGTCATTTCATAGCAAAAAACAGACCAATTTATTTTTAAACGGATTAACTTTTAAACACAATTGCAGGCTCTAAGCGCATTACTTTTACAATGCTAATCAGTGCTGCAAACACACAAATGACACTGACACCCAAGCCGCTAAAAATAAGTAATTGAAATGAAAATTGGAACGCTAAAATGGAGTGTCGCATTGCAAAACCAAACAACGCCGTCAATCCAACTCCGATGCCATAACCAATACTGCCGACAAAAACCGCTTGTAATAAAATCATTCGTAACAATGTCCCATTACTTGCCCCCATTGCTTTTAACACGCCAAACTGCCGAATGTTGTCGAGCGTAAAGTTATAAAAAGTTTGTCCGGCAATTGCCGCTCCGATAATAAAACCAAACAAAACCGAGACACCAAAATTGATTGGAATGCCTGTGTTTTTCATTAAATACCAAAAAGTTAAATCCATAAATTCTTGGCGTGTATAGGCGGCTAACCCCGTATTCGCGGTAATTCGTTGCGTTAATTCGTGTAAATCTTGTCCCGCTTTGGCTTTTACCAAAACAAATGAAAGTTGCCTTCTTTCGCGTGGTGCGTAACTTTTTGCACGCGAATAAGTGGTATAAACAACGGGCTGAGATTGAAATGTGCGTGTTACTTTGGCAATGCCGACGACAATTGCTCGACGGTCATTGAGTTCTAAATTGTCACCAACTTTCAAGGGGATTTTTGCGCCGCCTGCTACTAATGGCGGTCTAGCGAGCTTTTCAGTCGCGCCATCAATGTCAACAATTACGCTGTCGCTACGACGCAAATCTTCGACTTTTCCTTCTAGCATAATCGGCGGTGCGCCAATTAACGTCGTGTCGTCTAGTCCAATAACATTGCAATTTTGAAACGTTCCATCGTCCATTCGTGCTTTTAACATGCCTTTATACAAAGGCATTGCCCATTCAATCCCCGAAATTCCTCGCCCACGATAGAGTTCCGTATCTTGCAAAGGTTTAATGTCGTCGATGAATTGCACTTTAGAATCCATCACCCACACATCGGGCAATCCTAAATCGGTAATAAAACTGTAAGAACGGGCGATAAATCCCATAAAAATAGCGGGTTGTTGCGTCATGATGAGCGAGGCAAACGTCAGTCCTATCACAATGCCGATATATTTGCCCGTATCGCCCATGAGCATTTTTATTGCAATGTAATTCATCGGTTAGCTATAAAAGTTGTGTTATTGAGCGATGGTGACATGACCTGTTAGCCAATTGATATTGATTTCTTGGGAAAGTTTGTTTTTTTCCAGCGTCACACGTCCGCCAATTGACGAACCATCGGGGAAAAATCGCAGTTGCGCTGTACCATTGTGCAAATCTTCTTTAGCCGTGCTAATCGTTACGTCAATGTCTTCGGCAAGATGATAAATCTTATTTTGCCCTGTTAACGAATAACTGTTGTCGCTCAAATTAAAATTAAGCGCGGCTTGAGCGTGTGAAATCATTGCTTGTGAACGTACATAACGCAGACCTGAGGCTAAATCTCGCGCTGCCGCTTTTAATGCCATCGAATCGTTACCCGCTGACATATTTACCGCGACTGCGCCAAATCCTAAAACCATAATGCCCAAAACAATAATGAGTTCGAGCAAGGTAAAACCTGCGTTTGAGCGCACTTATTCCCAACTATTTATATCTTGATCTTCGCCTTCACCGCCTTCTTTATCATCTGCGCCGTAGGTGAATAAATCGAATTTGCCGTGCGTACCTGGTGAAGCGTAGTGGTATTCATTTTGCCAAGGGTCAACAGGCGTTTTGGCTTTTTTCAAATAAGGGCCATTCCAGCGTTTTGAACCTTCTGGAGCTTCAATTAACGCCTGCAAACCTTGGTCAGAAGTGGGGTATTTACCCATGTCGAGTTTGTACATATCGAGTGCGGCTGAGAAATCTTCGATTTGCACTTTCGCCGCTTTGGTTTTGGATTCGCCTAAATGTTTCATTACTTGAGGTCCGACAATGCCTGCAAGCATCGCGATAATTCCTAATACTACGAGTAATTCTAAAAGGGTGAAACCTGCTTGTTTTCTTGAATTCATGAATGTTTAAAACCTCTTTTCTATTTTTTAAATTTTTTATGACTTACGTTCTGCGGTCAAAATGGGCAAATACACAAATAAAAATAAGCCAAATGCGCCGAGCCACGCAAGCGTCGCACAATAAATCAATACGTTTGACCATGAAATAATCGCGACAGGTAAAATCACGCGAAACAATGCCGCGACATTGAGCAATCCAAAAGCAATTGCGATGGTGTTAGACGCTTTCATTGCTCGTCCTGTGTGACCTAGTGACACTCGCGCCATCATACCAATCGTTAAAACACCAATCCCACCAACGGTAAAAGCGTGCAAGGCGAATGACGGTAAAATGAGTTCCCACGAGGCAAACGCGGTAAAAATAAAGCCTAAAATCAACCAACCATAGCCTAAATATAAAACCCAAAGCAGCGGCACAAACCAAATTCGAAAAACAAACCAATTGGCAAGTCGCCACGCATTCAAACCTGCCGCAAGCAAAGCAACTAACGCTAAAAATGTGCCTGAAACATCGAACAATTGCAGCAAAAATAACGTCGCGGCACTGCCAATGGCAAAAATATCGGCAGTTTGATTTCGTGGAATTAACACGCCTTTTAACCCTTTTTCAGCAAAAAAGGGAAATACCCGCCCTGCAATCACCAAAATCATCAACACAATCGTTGCTAAAACTAATTGAATACCTGTTGCGGCACTTGTTTGGCAAAGTTCAAGCATTTGAATGTGAATCAGCGCGTTGCCGAGCGTCAATAATCCAAGTAAGCCCACGAAAACTAAATTGCGATAATTTTTTGTTTGAATTAGCGTGCGAGCAATCACAAACGTTAGCGTGGGTAAAAAGGCAAAATCGACCAGTGCAATCAAACCATCAGGCAACAATCCTGCGTAAAACGGCAGAATTCGCCCGTACAACCAAAGCAAACTTAAACCAACTAGCGCGTCGCCTTGCAAAGTAATTTTCCCTGTCCAATTGCTCACGGCAGTGAGTAAAAAACCAGCAATCACAGCAACTGTGTAACCGAGCAGCATCTCATGTGCGTGCCAATACGTTCCTGTGAAATACGGCGGTGCAATTGTGCCTTGCGTCATTTGTTGCCACAAAATTATCAATGCCAACGCGGCAAATCCTGCAAGCAAAAAGAAAATACGAAAGCCTAAGGAAAAGACGGGGTCAGTTGAAATGAGTGATTTCATAAGTTATTCGATGTTTTGGATTTGTTCACGCACTTGTTCAATTAACACTTTGAGTTCAATCGCTATTTGTGTCATTTCAATATCGGATGCTTTTGAACCCAATGTATTCGCTTCACGATTCATTTCTTGCATTAAAAAATCCAGTCGTCTTCCCACAGGTTCTTTTTGCTTAATAATTCGTAGCACTTCATTGATATGCGTCCCTAAACGGTCTAATTCTTCGGCAATATCGAGTTTTTGCGTCAAATGAACCAACTCTTGTTCCAATCTGTCCATATCAGGATTAGCGACGAGTTCTATCACGCGCTCATGCAATTTTGTCCGAATGTTTTGCAACACTTCTGGCATACGCACAGCGGCTTGCTGAACAAATTGCTGCATTTTGATACAACGTTCTTCAATCAAAATCGCAAGTTGCCGACCTTCACGCTCACGCGATTCAATTAAATGCGAAAGCGTTTTTTGCAATAATTCGACTAAACCATTGTGTAAAACCTGTCTATCGGTTGTCGCTTCATGTTGAATTGCAGGTAAAGCCAAAATATCCAATGCTGAAAAACGCGCTGGGGCTTGCATTAAATGTTCAATTTGTTGCGTTGCTTTAAGTAACGCCGCAACAGCTTCTAAATTTACTGCAAAACCTTGACCTTCTTTGTTTTGTTTTTTGTAACTAAGTGAACATTCGATTTTGCCACGCGAAAGTTTACCGCTCAAAATTGACCGCGCGTCACCTTCAATAAAACGTAAACGTTCTGGAATTTTGAACGACAAATCACAATACCGATGATTTACGGTTCGCAATTCGCAACTCACGATTAAATCGCCAAGTTCGGCTTCGCCGCTAGAAAATGCAGTCATACTTTTAATCATTTTTTTACACCTGTAAGGTTTAGAAATTTGGTTTGCATTCTAACCGCTTTTAAAGCTGCATTACGCATTAAACAAGCCTGTTGATAAATATCGATCGCCGCGATCGCAAATAATCGTTACGATCACTGAGTTTTCCACTTCATTAGCGAGCTGCAATGCGGCACACACCGCCCCACCCGATGAAACACCTGCAAAAACGCCCTCTTCTTTTGCCAAGCGACGAGTCATGTTTTCGGCTGAAAGCTGATCAATATCGATAATGCGATTGACGCGCGTTGCATCGTAAATTTTCGGTAGATATTCTTTTGGCCAACGGCGTATCCCTGCAATTTTCGATTCGCCTTCGGGTTGCACGCCGACGATTTGAATGTTGGGATTTTGTTCAAGAAGGTATTTTGACGTTCCCATAATCGTTCCCGTCGTTCCCATTGCGCTAACAAAATGCGTCACGGTGCCTTGCGTGTCGCGCCAAATTTCAACGCCCGTGGTTTCATAATGAGCGCGTGGATTATCGAGGTTTGAAAATTGGTCGAGAATTTTTCCTTTGCCTGCGGCTTCCATTTCACGAGCTAAATCAATGGCTGCCTCCATGCTACCTGCGGCGGGCGTTAAAATAATTTCCGCGCCATACGCTTGCATTGCGGCAACCCGTTCTGCGGTCATATTATCTGGCATGATAAGCGTCATTTTGTAGCCTTTCATTGCCGCAGCCATTGCAAGGGCAATACCCGTGTTGCCGCTGGTTGCTTCAATTAAACAATCACCTGCTTTGATTTCGCCACGTTCCTCTGCGCGTTTAATCATACTCAATGCGGGTCTGTCTTTGACTGAACCCGCAGGATTATTACCTTCGAGTTTTAATAACACGGTGTTACTTGGATGATGAGGCAATCGCTGCAAACGAACTAACGGCGTATTGCCAACGAAATTTTCAATTGTTGGATAATTTTTCATAGTGAATTTAAGAAATGAAAGTTGCGTGAAAACAGTAAAAACACGCTAAGAATACAACAAAAAAGGTGTGAAATTTTTAAGATTTACCTTGAAATTGCTACGATAGGCATGTTTATTCATTCAAAAACTCACAAAACATTTATGCTCGCTCATTCTCAAATTGAAATTCAAGGCATCGTTCAAGGCGTTGGTTTTCGCCCATTTGTCGCACGTTTAGCAACTCGTTTTTCTCAAAATGGCTGGGTTAAAAACACCTCAACGGGTGTTTCAATTTCAATCGAGGGTTCAGAAAATCAACAACAAAAATTCCTCGATGCACTTCAAAATAAACTGCCGCCATTTGCTGAAATTCTCGATCTGAAAATTGCCACTTTGCCGCTCGCCAATTTTGAAACGTTTGAAATTGTGCCGAGTGTTGAGAATTCACAAATTTCCGCTTTTCCACTTCCCGATATTGCAACCTGTCCTGAATGCGTTGCAGATATTTTTAATCCCCAAAGTCGTTATTTTCGTTACCCATTCACCAGTTGTTGCAGTTGTGGCGCACGTTACAGCATCGCTACGCGCCAACCATTCGATCGTAAAAACACCAGCATGGCAGAATTTAAACTCTGCAACGATTGCACTCACGAATATCAAACAATGGACAACCGCCGTTTTCATGCTCAAACGCTAGGCTGCGGAAAATGTGGTATTCAACTGAGTTTTTGTGATGAATTGGGTGAAATTTTAGCCACAAAAGATGTGGCATTGAAATTGGCTGTTGAGCAACTTAAAGCAGGAAAAATCGTTGCTGTAAAAGGCGTTGGTGGTTTTCAACTGGTTGTCGATGCGACCAATCAACAAGCTGTTGAACGTTTACGAGAACGAAAAAAACGCCCAATGAAGCCGTTTGCATTGATGGTTCAAAATTTAGCACAAGTGGAAAAATTGTGTGAAATCAGCGAACTTGAAAAAGACGCTTTAATTTCACCTGCCGCGCCGATTGTCCTTTTAAAACGTCATGAAAAAAACGAAATTGCTCAAGCTGTCGCGCCACAACAAAGATTACTCGGTGTGATGCTCGCGTATTCACCATTGCATCATTTGTTGTTGCATGATTTGGGATTACCAATTGTGGCGACAAGTGGCAATCGTTCTAACGAACCAATTTACATTGATAATGACCAAGCCCTAGCAAATTTGAGCGACATTGCGGATTATTTTTTAATGCACAATCGCGAAATTTTGCGCCCGTTAGATGATTCAATTGTGCGCGAAATCAATGGAAAAATAACCGTGTTACGGCGTGCGCGTGGTTTTGCACCGTTGCCGATTAAATTAAATCCCCCCCAGCCCCCCTTTTTAAGGGGGGAGAAAGTGCTTGCTGTCGGCGGACAAATGAAAAACACCGTTGCCATCAGTCACGAAGATCAAGCGATTTTAAGTCAGCATTTGGGCGATTTGGATTCACTTGCAACAAGGCAGCAATTTGAAAAAACGCTTGTCGATTTGCAAAATTCGTATGCTTTTCAGCCCGTTCAAGTGATGCACGATTTGCATCCTGATTACGTCAGTTCGCAGTTTGCGGCAAATTTACACGTTGAAAAAATCGCTGTGCAACATCATTACGCACACGCGCTTTCGTGTATGGCAGAAAACGGTTTAGAACCTCCAGTTTTGGGCATTGTGTGGGATGGAACGGGTTTAGGAACAGACGGAATGATTTGGGGTGGAGAATTTTTGCAAATTCATGACTCAGGTTTCGAGCGTTTCGCCCATTTTGGAGAGTTTTCATTAGTCGGTGGTTCAAAAGCAATTCAAGAACCGCGCCGCGTAGCGTTGAGTTTGTTATTTGAAATTTTTGGTGACGTAGCTTTTGAAATGATGGATTTTGGTTTTTCAGAAACGGAAAATAGTTTGTTAAAAGTTGCGTTATCTAAAAATTTAAATTGTCCAAAAACTAGTAGCGTTGGACGTTTATTTGATGCTATCGCAAGTTTGCTCGAACTTTGCCATGTCAATCAGTACGAAGGTCACGCAGCAATGTTGCTTGAAAATTTCGCGAGCGAATGTGAAACAACCGATTTTTATGATTTTAAAATCCACGAAAAAGTCATTGATTGGCAGCCAATGATTGAACAACTTTTACAAGATAAAAAAACGCAATCCGTAAATTATTGCGCGGCAAAATTTCATAATACCTTAGCGAAAATTTGCGTTGAAATTGCCAACCATGCAAAGCAACAGAATATCGTTTTAAGTGGTGGCTGTTTTCAAAACGCGCTACTGACAAAGAAAGTTTTTGATGAATTAACCGCTGCAAATTTTGTCGTTCACACGCATCAAAATGTACCGCCAAATGATGGCGGTTTGGCGTTAGGACAGTTGTATACGGCGTATTTCCAACAGTAACAATGTGTATTTGTGGCGAAAAAGTGAAGTATTTTGAGCATAAATTCACTATAATTGCCGCTAACAAACGTTATATTTCAGTTTATTTGAGGGAAGTAGTGTGGAGCTAAACGGCGCACAGATTGTAATTCAAAGTCTTAAAGACGAAGGTGTTGAGTATATTTTTGGTTATCCAGGTGGTGCGGTTTTACATTTGTACGACGCGCTATTTCAACAAGATGACGTAAAACACATTTTAGTTCGACATGAACAAGGTGCAACCCACGCCGCAGACGGTTATGCGCGTGCAACAGGAAAACCTGGTGTGGTGTTAGTGACCTCAGGACCTGGTGCGACCAATGCTGTGACAGGTATTGCGACCGCTTACATGGATTCCATTCCGATGGTAGTCATTTCTGGTCAAGTTCCCTCTGCTGTGATTGGTAGCGATGCGTTTCAAGAAGTCGATATGGTCGGCATCACGCGCCCTTGCGTGAAACATAATTTTTTAGTGAGCGACGTTTCAAAAATTGCTGAAACCATCAAGAAAGCCTTTTACGTTGCAACATCTGGCAGACCAGGTCCTGTTGTTATTGATATTCCAAAAGATGTCACTGCACCTGATAAAACAGTGCCATACAACTATCCGAAAAAAGTCGAAATGCGTTCTTATCACCCTGCAACAACGGGCAATAAAGGGCAAATCAAAAAAGCAGTTGAATTGCTTTTGTCCGCACAACGTCCTGTGATTTATTCGGGCGGCGGTGTGGTGTTAGGCGAAGGCAGTAAAGAATTAACCGAATTAGCGCATACGTTAGGCTTTCCAGTAACGCAAACTTTGATGGGCTTAGGTGCATTTCCTTCGACAGATAAACAATTTGTCGGAATGCTAGGAATGCACGGCACTTATGAAGCCAATATGACGATGCACGAAAGCGATTTGATTTTGGCAATTGGCGCACGTTTCGATGACCGCGTCACAGGCAAACTCGATATGTTCTGCCCTTACGCCAAAATCATTCATGTTGATATTGACCCTGCTTCAATTTCAAAAACAGTTAAAGTGGATGTGCCAATTGTTGGCGAAGTGAAATTGGTGATTAACCAACTTCTGGACGGTTTGAAAGACGCGAAATATAAAGTCAATAAACAAGCGTCTGAAATGTGGTGGAAACAAATCAATCAATGGCGCAGTGTTGGATGTATGGAATACGACCGCCAAAGTCGCGCGATTAAACCGCAATTTGTGATTGAACAACTCTATGAAGTGACCAAAGGTGACGCATTTGTGACCTCTGATGTTGGACAACATCAAATGTGGGCGGCGCAGTATTATCCATTTGATAAGCCACGTCGTTGGATTAACTCAGGCGGTTTAGGCACAATGGGCTTTGGTTTGCCAGCAGCAATTGGCGTAAAACTTGCGCATCAAGATGCTGACGTGGCGTGTGTAACAGGCGATGCCAGCATTCAAATGTGTATTCAAGAGTTATCGACCGCATTGCAATACAATACGCCTGTAAAAATTATTAACTTGAATAACAATTACTTAGGTATGGTTCGTCAGTGGCAAGAGTTTTCGTATGAAAGCCGTTATTCGCATTCGTACATGGAAACAATTCCTGATTTTGTAAAACTTGCTGAAGCCTACGGACACGTTGGTATTCGTGTTGAAAAACCAGAAGATGTGCGCCCTGCCTTGGAACGTGCTTTTGCAATGAAAGATAGAACGGTGTTTTTAGATATTTTGACTGACAGAACTGAAAATGTTTATCCAATGATTGAAGCAGGCAAAGCGCATCACGATATGAAATTGCGCGTAGCGATTGGAACTACAACGGATAGGGAGTTGTCATAATGCGACACATTATTGCTATTTTGATTGAAAACGAAGCGGGCGCATTATCGCGCGTTGCGGGTTTATTTTCGGCGCGTGGTTATAACATCGAATCATTGACCGTTGCGCCAACTGAAGACTCTAGTTTGTCACGCATGACGCTCGTCACACGCGGTAGTGAAGATGTAATTGAACAAATCACCAAACAATTGAACAAACTCATCGATATTGTCAAACTTATCGATTTGCAAGAAACGGTGCATATCGAACGTGAATTGATGCTGGTTAAAATCAAAACCACTGACAAAATGCGCGACGAATTACGCAGTGTGGTCGATATTTTCCGTGGCAAAATTATCGATGTTACGCCAACGTCTTACGTTATCGAAATGACGGGAACATCGGATAAACTCGATGCGTTTATTGCAACGGTTGATAAAGGCAGTATTATCGAAGTGGTTCGTTCAGGCGCAACAGGCATTTCTCGCGGCGAAAAAGGATTGCATCTTTAAAATGCACAAAACCAAGGCGCAAGAAGAAATAGCTATTTTCGAGCATTCCTTTCAAGTGGTTCAAAAAGCGTTTCGTTTAAAAAACGAAGCAAAAGAAATTAAAGCCTATTTTTTTGAACACGATTTAGCGGACTTTTTAGTTTGGGTTCAACAGCCAATTATTGATGTTTTTGGCGAAATCAGAACCTCGTTGCAATTGCGTGATGGACGTTTGGTTTTAACGTTATTTTCAAATTCGGAAAACAAAGATGACTTGGAAAATGATTTGTTTGAACGGTTTGATGATTTCGACAGAATCGACAACGCGCTGAAATATATCGATATTGATTTGCTGTAATTTAACAGCCCTTTTTTTAATTTTTAACTTTAACCTTTACAGGAAAAAACAATGCAAGTTTATTATGACAAAGACGCAGACCTTTCAATCATTCGTAGCAAAAAAGTAGCCATTATCGGCTACGGTTCACAAGGTCACGCTCACGCTTTGAATTTGAAAGAATCTGGCGTTGACGTAGTTGTCGGCTTACGTCCAAATTCAACTTCTGTTGCAAAAGCAGAAGCTCATGGTTTAAAAGTGTTAGACGTGCCAGCCGCTGTTGCAAGTGCTGACATCGTTATGATTTTGACACCAGACGAATTCCAAAAAGATTTATACAAAGAAGTCATCGAACCAAACATCAAACAAGGTGCGGCATTAGCATTTGCACACGGTTTTGCGATTATTTACAACCAAGTCGTGCCACGCAAAGATTTAGACGTCATCATGATTGCGCCAAAAGCTCCTGGTCACACTGTTCGTTCAGAATTTGTACGCGGCGGCGGCATTCCTGATTTAATCGCAGTTGAACAAAATGCGTCTGGCAAAGCAAAAGAAATCTGCTTATCTTATGCTTCTGCAATCGGTGGTGGACGTTCAGGTATTATCGAAACGACTTTCCGTGATGAATGTGAAACCGATTTATTCGGTGAACAAGCGGTTTTATGTGGCGGTGCAGTTGAACTTGTGAAAATGGGTTTTGAAACTTTGGTTGAAGCAGGTTACGCACCAGAAATGGCGTATTTTGAATGCTTACACGAATTGAAATTGATTGTGGACTTAATATTTGAAGGCGGTATTGCAAACATGAATTACTCAATTTCAAACAACGCAGAATACGGCGAATACGTTACAGGGCCAAAAGTCATTAACGAAGAAAGCCGTAAAGCCATGCGTGAAGCGTTACAAAATATCCGTAGCGGCGAATATGCGAAAAAATTCATTTTAGAAGGTATGTCAAACTACCCAGAAATGACCGCAAAACGCCGTTTAAACGCAGAACATCCAATTGAAGTAACAGGTGGAAAATTGCGTGCTATGATGCCTTGGATTGGTGCGAACAAAATCGTTGACCAAACTAAAAACTAATCGCGTAATTCGTTTACAGAAGGAAGCCCGTTTTATAGCGGGCTTTTTTATTTATGACTTTTAGGAATTTAGAATGCTAACACCTCCACGTCCTATTGCTTTTATTCTTGCCGCTTCAAATCATGGCACAATGATTGTTAATCGTAACGATTACCGCATGATTGGTGAAAATCGCGCTTATGGCGTAGGTTTTCAAATTCTCAATAACTCTGTTTTTGACCCGACCGAAGTGAGTTTTGCAATGGCATTATTAACGTGTCGGCGCAAACATTTTGGTGACGGCGTATTTGCAATTGATGGCGGGGCAAATATCGGCGTGCATACGATTGAATGGGCGCGACAAATGCACGGTTGGGGCGAAGTGCTTGGTTTTGAAGCGCAAGAAGTTGTGTTTTATGCTTTAGCTGGAAATGTGGCAATTAACAATTGTTTAAATGCTCGCGTCAAACTTTCAGCGTTGGGTGAAAGTTGTGGGGAACTTGCAATTCCGCAACCGAATTATTTTCAACCTTCAAGTTTTGGCAGTTTAGAAATTAAACAGCGCGAAAATACGGAATTCATCGGTCAAAACATTTCTTACGATGAAAAATCAATGAATAAAATCCCAATGGTTAGCATTGATTCACTCAATTTAAATCGTTTAGATTTTTTTAAAGTTGATGTTGAAGGCATGGAGGTTGAAGTGTTAAAAGGTTCATTAGAAACATTAAAACGTTGTAAACCAATTATGCTGATTGAAATGATTAAATCCGACAAAGTTGTGTTGCAACAATTTGTCACAGCGTTAGGCTATCGCGTATTTGAAATGGGGATTAACTTGTTAGTTATTCATGAATCCGACCCAACGTTGCAACAGATCAGTGTCGTTAATAATCAAATTATGTTGAAACTGTAATTTTCGAGAAAAAACCATGACCACATTAACCGCTTTATACGAATCACATTTGCCATCGTTAAAACTTATCGCACGCGGCAAAGTTCGCGACATTTACGACATCGATAATCAATATATGTTGATTGTTACAACTGACCGACTTTCGGCATTTGACGTGATTTTACCTAATCCAATTCCTGACAAAGGACGTGTTTTAACCACGGTCTCGAATTTTTGGTTTAACAAATTACGCGACATTATTCCCAACCATTTAACGCACATTCCGTTAGAAGATATTTTGAAAGATGAAAACGAATATCACCAAGTTGCAGGTCGCGCAATTATTGTGAAAAAACTCACGCCATTGCCAGTCGAAGCCATTGTGCGCGGTTATTTAATTGGTTCGGGTTGGAAGGATTACCAAAAATCAGGGCAAATTTGTGGCATTCAATTATCCGAAGGTTTGCAACAAGCACAGCAATTACCTGAGCCAATTTTTACGCCTTCGACGAAAGCCGCTGTCGGTGAACACGATGAAAACGTATCATTTGAACAAGTCGTCGCCTTACTTGGTCGTTCAATGGCAGAGCAAGTGCGTGATGTCACGTTGAAACTTTATAAAGAAGCATCGGCTTACGCAAAAGAACGCGGCATTATTATCGCGGATACCAAATTTGAATTTGGCGTTGACCATGCTGGAACGTTGCATTTAATTGATGAAATTTTAACACCTGATTCATCACGTTTTTGGGATGTGAAAGATTACAAAGTCGGCACAAATCCACCTAGTTTTGATAAACAATATGTACGCGATTATTTAGAATCTTTGGATTGGGATAAAACGCCACCTGCACCAGAATTACCTGCCGAAGTTGCCGATGTATGTGCAAAAAAATACCATGAAGCGGAAGTTAGATTGACACACTAATGCTTTCACAACGTCGAATTTTACTTGCCGTCACAGGCGGAATTGCGGTTTATAAATCGCTCGAATTATTGCGCCTTTTGAAAAAACAAGGCGCAGAGGTTCGCGTGGTGATGACAAAAGCGGCGATCGCGTTTGTGCAGCCACTTTCATTCCAAGCCTTATCGGGTCACGCGGTGCATTGCGAATTGCTTGATACTGAAGCCGAAAATGCAATGGGACATATTGAACTCGCGCGTTGGGCTGATGTTTTTGTAATCGCACCTGCAACGGCGAATACATTGGCAAATTTCGCTCATGGTTTGGCAGAGGACTTGTTGTCTACGCTTTATTTGGCAACGACTTGCCCTATTTATGTTGCGCCTGCGATGAATCACGTCATGTGGAATCATCCTGCAACACAATCGAATGTAAAAATTTTGCAAAATCACGGCATAAATTTAATTTCGCCTGAATCGGGCGAACAAGCCTGTGGTGAAATTGGCATTGGTCGCATGGCAGAACCTGAAACAGTTTGTCAGCGTTTGATTTCGGATTTAACGATGCCGCAAAGTTTGGCAAATTTAAACGTGATAATCACTGCGGGGGCGACGCGCGAACCGTTAGACCCTGTGCGTTATTTAACCAATCGAAGTTCAGGGAAAATGGGTTATGCGTTAGCGGTTGCCGCGCAAAAAGCAGGTGCGAACGTCACGTTAATTTCAGGTGTTACTCAGTTAGCCTCCCCCAAAAACTGTAATTTCATTCAAGTGGAAACTGCTGGGCAAATGCACGCTGCCGTTTTTGAAAATATAGAAAATTGCGATATTTTTATCGGTGCGGCAGCTGTAGCGGATTATCGTCCTGTTGCTTGTGGTGACGAGAAAATTAAAAAGAATGCTGACCAACTGACATTAACGCTGCAAAAAAACCCTGATATTTTGGCAGATGTGGCGGCGTTAAAAACACCACCTTTTACAGTAGGTTTTGCTGCCGAAACAAACGATCTTGAACGCTATGCGCGTGATAAATTAGTTCGTAAAAATCTAAACATGATTGCCGCAAATTGGGTGGGACGTGAAACGGGCGGTTTTGAACACGATGAAAATGCGTTAGAAGTTTTTTGGCATGGTGGTCAAAAAACGTTACCGATGACAAATAAAACCGAATTAGCATGTCAATTGATTACCCTGATTGCAGAGCGATTTGATGCTAAAACAAAAATATAACTATGACGGCTTAACGCGCCATTTGTGCCTTGTGATACAATTTGCGTTAGTTAAATCCATTTCCGTTTAATCGTCCAAGATTCGTGTCTATGAAATTAAAAAAACTTTCTCGTGTTATTTTGCTGTGTTTAGCGGTTTCACCAATGGTTCACGCAACTGAAGAATTTGTTGTTCGAGACATTAAAATTCGCGGTCTACAGCGTATTTCAGAAGGAACAGTTTATAACTATTTGCCTGTCACAGTAGGCGAACGTTTTTCACTTGATAACACTGCTCCTGCAATTAAATCGTTATTCAAAACAGGATTTTTCAAAGATATTTCAATTGAACGTGAAGGTTCAACGCTGGTTTTAAATGTAGTTGAACGACCATCCATTGCAAAAATTGTTTTTGAAGGTAACAAAGATTTAAGCAAAGATGATTTGACCAAAGCACTCAAAAAAATTGGCTTATCAGAAGGTAAAACCTTTGATCGTCAATTACTCGATAAAGTCGAACAAGAGTTAAATCGACAATATCTAAGCCACGGCAAATACGGCTTAACGATTAAAACTGAAGTCACTGATTTAACCCGAAATCGCGTTGCCATTTTCATTAAAATTTCCGAAGGGCGCGTTGCCAAAATCAAAGAAATTAACATCGTTGGCAACAACGTTTTTACTGATGAGGAATTGCTCAAAAAATTAGAATTAAATACGTCTAATCTGTTGTCGTTCTACACCAAAGACGACCAATACTCGAAACAAAAATTGTCTGCCGATTTAGAGACTTTGCGTTCGTATTATTTAGATCGCGGTTACATCAATTTCAACATCGAATCAACGCAAGTTGCTATTACGCCAGATAAAAAAGATATTTACGTCACTATTAACGTTAAAGAAGGTGACGTTTATACGCTCGATAAAGTGAAACTCGCGGGCAATTTAGTCGTTCCCGCTGACGAGTTAATTAAACTCATGAAAGTAGGACCTAGTGAGGTATTTTCGCGCAAAAGTGCAACAGAAACCTCCAAAGCCATTTCTGACCGATTGGGCGACGATGGTTATGCGTTTGCTAACGTCAATATGGTTCCTGAAATTCACGAAGCCACAAAAACAGTGGATATGACTTTTTTTGTAGATCCAGCAAAACGAGTTTCTGTACGTCGAATTAACATCAAAGGAAACACCAAAACTCGTGACGAAGTGTTGCGCCGTGAAATGCGCCAAATGGAAGCGGCGTGGGCATCGAGTTCTAAAATTGAACGCTCCAAAACGCGTTTAGAACGTTTAGGTTATTTTGAAGACGTGAATGTTGAAACGCCGCCTGTTACAGGAACAGCAGATGAAATCGATGTGAATTACAGCGTAACCGAAAAACCATCAGGCAATTTGATGGCGGGTATTGGTTATTCGCAGGTTCAAGGGATTGTTTTAAATGCCAACATTTCGCAAGACAATGTGTTTGGTTCAGGCAAACGGGTGAATTTAGCGTTTAATAACAGTAACTATTTAACCAGTTATCAGTTTGGTTTTTACAATCCATATTTTACGGTTGATGGCGTGAGTCAAGGTTATAACTTAGGTTATTCAAGCCGCAATGCTGGTGCGATTAACATCTCGAATTACAATACAGACGTTGTGAATGCAGGTATCAACTTTGGTTTGCCAATCAACGAATATGACAGTATTCGTTTTGACTTGGATGGAAAATATACAACATTAAAAACGACCGCCTATTCGTCTGATCAAATTGTTAATTTCTTAAATTGTAAATCGATTAAAGGTTGCACGAGTTTGACAGCAGGAAGCACGAACGCAGATCAACAGTCTTATTTTACATTCGCTCCCTCTGTCGGTTGGACGCATGACACACTAAATCGTGCTATTTTTCCAACCAGCGGTTGGCAACAACGTTTTTCAGCACTAGCCACCGTTCCAGGCAGTGATTTGGAATACTACAAAATGAATTACAAACACCAAATGTATTTTCCAATTGCAAAAGATTTAACGTTGCGATTACACGGTGATATTGGTTATGGTGATGGTTATGGAAACACCAGCGAATTGCCATTTTTCGAAAACTATTTTGCAGGCGGTACGGGGTCAATTCGCGGTTTTAAAAATAACACATTAGGTCCTCGTGAAAGTCGAACTAATTGCAGCGTGACCACAACGGCACTTGGAACGATAAATCCTTGTGCTTATAAGAATTACTCAATCGGTGGTTCAACGAAAGTCATCGCAAATGCGGAATTATTTTTCCCCGTTCCATTTATGTCAGACACAAAATCAGTCCGTTTAGGAACCTTTTTTGATGCGGGTTCATTAAGTCAAGGTTTGAATGTTGACAATATGAAGTATTCAGTGGGCGTTTCAGGTGAATGGATGTCACCATTTGGCGCATTATCGGTAAGTGCAGCACAACCGCTTAATTCAAATTCATTGCAAACTGTTAATGGAATTACAACAGGCGATGAAAAACAGATTTTCCAATTTAACTTTGGGCAAAACTTCTAAAACAATTTTTAGTTTGTCATGCTTATCCTTTATAATTTAAGCATTATTTTTTTATTTCAAACGATTCCATTCGGAGAATTCCATTTTTATGAAAACCAAAATCGCGTTATTTTTAGGCTTAATTTTTGCGGCAAACATCAGTTATGCTGACTTAAAAGTGGGCTTTGTGAACATTCCTGCTGTACTTGAAAAAGCTCCTCAAGCGGAAAAAGCCAAAAAACGTTTAGAACAAGAATTCTCGCCACGCGACAAACAACTTGTTTCGCAACAAAAAGATATTCAAAACATGGAAGAACGTTTAAGTAAAGATGCCGCTGTTTTAGGTGAATCTGCGCGTTCAAATTTAGAAAAAGATATTTTGAACAAAAAACGTGATTTCAAACGCACGCAACAAGAATTTAGTGAAGATTTTAACGTTCGCCGCAACGAAGAATTAGGTAAATTACAACGCCGCATCGTTGAAGCAATTCGTGGTATTGCAAAAGACCAAGGTTTTGATTTGTTATTAACAGATGGCGTGATTTACGCGAGCGAACAAATCGACGTGACCGCGCAAGTTCAACAAAAATTAACCTCAATGCCAGAATAAGTGTTGTTATTTCAAGTCCTAAACCCTCTCTCCTGCCTTTATAAAGTGAAGTTAAAATCATGTCTGTTAAGTTAGATATTCTACAAATTCAAGCATTTCTCCCGCACCGTTATCCATTTTTGCTAGTGGATAAAGTGGTCGCATGTGAGCCAGGAGTGAGTTTATTAGGCGTGAAAAACGTCACTTACAACGAGCCTTTTTTTCAAGGGCATTTCCCACAAAAACCTGTGATGCCAGGCGTTTTGATTTTAGAAGCGATGGCGCAAACCACAGGATTACTCGCTTCTGAAACAGCAGGTGCTGAATTAAAAGGTATGATTTATTACCTCGTTGGTATCGACAAAGCAAAATTCAAACGCCCTGTTGTGCCTGGTGATCAATTGATGCTCGAAGCGCGTTTTGTCAAAAGCAAACGCAACGTGTGGGCATTTGAATGTAACGCAAGCGTGGATGGCGAATTTGTAGCAAGTGCTGAAATTCGTTGTGCAGCTGTTGTTGAGTAAAACCTTGATTCATCCTACTGCGATTATCGATCCCCGCGCCGATTTAGCTGAAAATGTGCGAGTTGGCGCATTTTCAATTATTGGTGCTGACGTAACTATCGACTCAGGTACCGTTATCGAATCGCACGTTGTCGTCAAAGGTCACACTTCACTGGGTAAAAATAATCACATTTATCAGTTTTGTTCGATTGGCGAAGACCCGCAAGATAAAAAATACGCTCATGAAATTACGCGCCTTGAAATTGGCGATCGCAACGTGATTCGTGAGTACACCTCGATGCACCGAGGCACGCATCAAGATCATAGTTTGACTAAAATCGGTAACGATAATTTGTTCATGGCATACACGCACGTCGCGCATGATTGCATCATTGGCGACCATGTGATTATGGCAAATGGTGCATCACTCGCAGGTCATGTCCGTTTGAATAGTCATGCAATTTTGGGTGGTTTTACGCTAGTGCATCAATTCACCCAAATCGGTCAATACAGCTTTTCTGCAATGGGTAGCGCGATTACGCAAGATATTCCTCCATTTGTCATGGTTGGTGGTCGTCCAACTCGTCCACACGGCATCAATTCTGTAGGCATGGAACGTAATGGCATTTCGCCAGAAGATATTCGTCTGATTCGTAAAGCCTACAAAATGATTTATAAAATGAATCTGCGCCTTGAAGACGCGATTGAGCAAATGGAAGATTTAGCAGGCGATAGCAAAGAGTTGTCAAACATGGTGAATTTTCTCCGCAACGTCACACGCGGAATTTTGCGTTAAATCATGTTGATTGCAGGCGTTGATGAAGCGGGACGTGGTTGTTTAGCGGGGAATGTGTTTGCTGCTGCTGTGATTTTAAATCCTGATTTTCCCATCGACGGTTTAGCCGATTCCAAAGCATTAAGCGAAAAAAAACGCGAATTTTTATCGGAACAAATCAAAAAATACGCATTAAGTTGGTCGATTGCCTTTGCAACAGTTGAAGAAATTGACGACATCAACATTCTACAAGCCACACTTTTAGCCATGCGTCGCGCAGTTGAAGGTTTAAATGTTCAGCCCGACGAAGTCTTAATCGACGGCAATCAACTTCCTAAAATATCTATTCCTGCCCGCGCTATTATTCAAGGCGATAAAACGGTTCAAGAAATCAGTGCCGCGTCAATTTTAGCCAAAGTTGCCCGCGATCATTCCATGTATGAATGCGCCAAAATTTACCCGCAGTTTTCTTTTTCCAAACACAAAGGCTACGGTACAAAAGACCATTGCCGAGAAATTGAACAATTCGGCATTTTAGAGATTCACCGAAAATCGTTTAATCCCGTCAAAACGTTGTTACTGCAAAAATGAAACGCATTGTTTTAGGTATCGAATACGACGGTAGTCGTTTTTTTGGTTGGCAATGGCAAGTTGAGCAACGCAACATTCAACACGAACTGCAACAAGCCTTGAGTAAAATCGCGCAACATCCAATTACGGTGCAATGTGCAGGGCGAACCGACACGGGTGTTCATGCGACTGAGCAAGTAGTGCATTTTGATACGTCAGCGATTCGCACTTTAGAAGCGTGGCATCGTGGTACAAATACGCATTTGCCGCCTGACGTGCGGGTGATTTGGGCGCAAGAAGCGGTTGGTGATT
>JAQTOT010000185.1 GCA_028713145.1 Methylococcales bacterium | reverse complement strand
TGATTAGGTTGACCATGAACAGGTTGATTTGGTTTACCATTTACAGGTTGAGTAGGTTGACCATTTACAGGTTGATTGGGTTGACCATTCACAGGTTGATTGGGTTGACCATTTACAGGTTGATTAGGTTGACCATTTACAGGTTGATTAGGTTGACCATTCACAGGTTGATTAGGTTGACCATTCACAGGTTGATTAGGTTGACCATTCACAGGTTGATTGGGTTGACCATTCACAGGTTGATTAGGTTGACCATTCACAGGTTGATTGGGCTGACCATTTACAGGTTGATTAGGTTGACCGTTTACAGGTGGTTGACTGTCCACTGGTGGATTAGACTGAGTTGGTTGGCCACCGACTGGTGGGTTGATAATTGTATCTGCCATTGTCGTATCCTCAAAAATAGAAAACGTAAAAGATTCAAAACTGTATCTTGCACCTACAGTTTTGATTCTAACTCAATAATTGTTACAAGTGTAGTCGTAAAAATAGACTTTCTTATTGAAAACCTTGAGATTTTAAATATGCAAATTTGGGTTGATGCCGATAGTTGTCCGAAACCAATTAAAGACATTTTGTTTCGCGCTGCGAATCGAACAGAAACACTCACAACATTGGTCGCGAATCAATCGTTACCGATTCCGCCATCTCGCTATATCAAAATGTTGCGCGTTCAATCAGGTTTCGATGTGGCAGATAATGAAATTATCAAACAATTGAAAGTCGGTGATTTAGTGATTACTGCGGATATTCCTCTTGCAAATGAGGTTCTGGAAAAAGGTGGTCACGCCATCAATCCACGCGGTGAGCTTTACAGTTTTGAAAATATCAAAGAACGCTTGAATGTCCGAGATTTTATGGAAACGTTACGTCATAGTGGCATTCAAACGGGTGGTCTAGCACCTCAAAATACACGCGATGTTCAAAAATTTGCAAATCAGCTGAACGCCTTTTTGACCAAGCACAAACGATGCTGAATATCTAAAGCAACTTACTGAATTAGCAAAACAATAGAGCGACTTTTTGCCATCCTAAAATAACAATCTGAATACTGATGATTACCGCGATTGAATTAAATGACATCGTTGTTGATGTGACACATAAAAAAATTAAAAACATTCATTTAAGTGTTTATCCAAATGGGCAGGTCAAACTTTCTGCACCTTTGCACATGAATCAAGAAACGTTGCGGTCTTTTTTGATTTCAAAATTAGATTGGATTAAACAAAAACAGAGTAAATTCCAAAATAAACAACGCGAAACACCGCGCGATTGTATCAACCGTGAAAACCATTACGTTTGGGGTAGACGGTATTTACTCACAGTAATTGAACACGATGCGCCACCCAAAATCGTTTTAGGTCACAGTGAACTACTGCTTTATATTCGTGCCGAATCTTCGCAAGATTATAAACAAACGGTTATTGATGAATGGTTGCGGCAGGAACTCAAGAAAGCATTACCACCGTTGCTTGAGAAATGGCAATCGATTATGGGGGTACAGGTAAAAAAGTTTTTTATTCAAAAAATGAAAACGCGCTGGGGTAGTTGTAATTACACGCAAGGCAACGTGCGTTTTAATTCGGAGTTAGTAAAGAAACCACCCGAATGTTTGGAATATGTGGTTGTGCATGAATTAGCACATTTGCTTGAACCTTCGCATAACGCCCGTTTTCATAGTTTGATGAGCCAATTTATGCCGAATTGGAAATTGATTAAGGTAGAGTTAAATCGGTTGCCAATTGCCGATTTTAAAATTCCGATTAGCTAATTCGCTGATGACTGCTTTGTCAACGTACATAACCTATACGCCCCCAAGAAAAGCAAAACGATGACAATTTGTTGTTATGTGTTGCGGTTTGTTATGGGACAAAACTGGGACATTTTTAAAAATCTGAGAAAAGAATTTTTTGAAATAGGCTACAAGCCTTATGGAATATGGAGCCAATGACGGGAGTCGAACCTACGACCTACTGATTACGAATCTAATTATCCGTATTTTCTGCGATAAACCACCACAAACCACAACAAACAAACCTAGTAAATTCAACACATTCACAAAATAGCCTTATTGTCACTTTTTGCCATTTATTGCCCTTTTTTGTGAGTGAGTGCGACAAAATTGCGACATTTATTTATACTGCACTCCACAAAACAAAAGGCTTCTAACGCTACCAACGTCAAAAGCCTTCACAAATTTCACTTAACGTCACGGGTTAAGCAATGTCAGCATCATATCAAAATGCCTTTGCTTATCCAAAATTGGAGAGCAGAAAATGGCAAATATCAAAGAACGTTTAGCAAAAGACGGAACTAAACGTTTCACTTGCGACATTCGACTAAAGGGCTACCCTGCACAACGCGCCACCTTCAAACGCTTAACCGATGCTAAAAAATGGATTCAAGACACCGAAAGCGCAATTAGAGAGGGTCGTCACTTCAAAACCATTGAATCAAAAAAGCACACACTGGCTGATTTGATTGACCGATACATCAAAGACGTTTTACCAACGAAACCCAAACAACAAGCCGTCCAAAAACAACAGCTCGAATGGTGGCGCGAAGAAATCGGCGTTTATCTGCTATCTGAAATCACCCCGCTCTAATCGTTGAATGCCGCGATAAATTACTCGCTGGTCAAACAATCCGAAATACGCAACGTAGCCCTGCAACCGTCGTGCGATACATGGCGGCGTTGTCACACGCTTTTACAATCGCGGTCAATGAATGGCAGTGGGTAGACGATTCGCCTATGCGTAAGGTCAAAAAACCCACTGAGGCGCGAGGGCGTGACAGATTCCTAAGTGAATCAGAACGCGAAAGGCTCTTGATTGCGTGCAAAGAATCGAAAAACAAAATGTTGCTTATTTGCGTGGTGTTGGCACTGGCAACGGGTATGCGGCAAGGCGAATTGATGACGCTCAAATGGTGTTACGTGGATTTAAAAAACGGCGTGGCAATTCTGCATGAAACCAAAAACGGTGAAAAAAGACGGATTGCCATAACAGGCTATGCGCTTGAATTGTTACGAGATTATGCAAAAGTTAGACGTATCGACACCCCCTTATTGTTCCCGTCACCAACCAAACCCCAACAGCCGATAGAACTAAAAAAATCATTCCTACGCGCATTGTCGGTTGCTCAAATTGATAATTTTCACTGGCACGATTTACGGCATTCGGCGGCATCTTATTTGGCAATGAATGGCGCGAGTGCGACTGAAATTGCGGCTTTCACGGGTCACAAATCGCTCGCAATGGTGGCGCGTTATACTCAATATTGCTGATAAACACCTCGATGATGTTGTTACATCCATGAATAACAAGATTTTCGGGGCGACGGCATGAGAGAACTAATGCGGCGTTTGAAAGGAAGTCAGCCACCAGAAACTAATGCACCTAAACACCCAAAAGCGGCATTGCTTGAGAGGTTGTATCCTGTCAAAAAAGAAACTGCTTGCGTTTTGATTGCTGATATTTTGCTTGTGCCGATAATTCAAAAAATGCCTGATTATTCAACAATGGCAGATGCAATGGAACAATCAAACAAGGCTTTAGATTTGCTTGAACAACTTGTTAACCAGACCAACAGTGACGCGCCACCTGCTGCAAAATCGGTTGAGAAAATAAGCAAATATCAACAACGATATAATGACTGCAAAGCGTGGCTAGAATCTGATAAACCATCGATTCATAAAATGACACAAAATCAGATTATAGCGTCGCTACAAGAGCGCGAAAAACATAAAGAATCGAGAGAAAAATTATGGTCACACGGTCATAAAGAATTTTGGGGAAAACAAGACTTGATTGAGTTTAAACGCGGACGCAACCCCAAGTGATACAACTAACCTAAACCAACAGAGGGCAATATGAACATTGATTTATCACACACACCAAAACAGGCGTTTATTGGAGGTTTCTTCAAAGGACTTTGTGCGCCGATGACGCTTTATCGACGGTTTGAAATGCCACCATTGCAAAAGGTAGACGAAATCAAATCACCCTACAGTAACAACCTTTGCGAAGGGCTTGCTCAAGATTGGGTAAAAATTGGTAATGATTTTAAGCGTGTAGTGGGGAATTATGAACCAGCCGCAAACTGAACAAATTATTGAGACATTTCACTATCAAGGCATTTTGCCACCGCCTAATGTGTTGCGTGAATTTGAAGCAACGCTCGAAGGCACAGCAAATAGATTGCTAACACTTGTTGAACAAGAGGCGCATATTCGGCGTGAAATTGATATGCAAGTCATGCAAGCCAACATTGCCGCGCAACAAAGACAACTCGATTTAGCTGAAATTCAAAGCAAAGCCGTTTTTAAAAATGATTCTTTGGGGCAATTAGCGGGTTTTGTTATTTGTTTGGTATGCGTTGGTGCGGCGGTTTATTTAGGCATTAACAATCATGACGCATTAGCAGGTGGCGCGTTGGCTGTTCCATCCGCCTCACTGATACGGACGTTTTTCATGAAACGAAATTAGAGCTTTTGCAATCCCAACAGCCCTGCTTTAGAAATAAGGCGGGGCTTTTTTGTGCTTAAAAATCCGCAAGCGAAACTGTCCTATTCTCCCATTTTTCACTTTGGATAATTTTAAGAAGTCAGCAATGGCGCGACTTAAAAATATCCTATTCTCCCATTTTTCATTTTGGGTAATTTTTATTTTTCGCACTATTGCACACACTTTGCCACACGCCACCAAAGGCTGTGAGTACAAGCAGTAACAGGTCATTAGGACATTAAGCGTCATTAGGAAAAATGGCGAAAATTCGTCTTTTTAATCCGTCAAGCTATGCCACGCCACAATAAACGG
>JAQTOT010000025.1 GCA_028713145.1 Methylococcales bacterium | reverse complement strand
GTGGCACAAGAAAAAACATCATAAACGCCGCATTGTGCGTGAGAGTTTTGTGGAATTATTAGCACGAAAATTGGCACCAAATGGTTATTTTCACGCCGCAACGGATTGGGAAAATTACGCCGAATGGATGCTCGACATTTTAAATCGTGCGCCACAATTTGAAAATTTAAGTCCGACTCAAACTTACTGTGAACGCCCCGATTATCGCCCGCTAACAAAATTTGAACAGCGTGGGATTCGTTTAGGACATGGCGTTTGGGATGTAATGTTTAAAAAACGCTAAACATAAAAAAGGGCGCGTTACGCGCCCCACGTTCTTACGTCGCCCGTGTCAATATGAACAAAATTTGACGCAGAATAATACCCTACGCCACCACGTCCCATTGACAACGCCGCATCTCGAATGTGTCTTGCACTCATACCATCTAAACGAATATCTACAGCGCGTCCTTGCATGTGCAAGCTGTTACGTGCCACGCCATCACTGTGACGACGTAAATTTGCATTTGTTTCAGGTGATCGATAAGCCGAAATGATATTAAAGGGACGACTTACACCTAAACGTAATTTCAATTCATAAAGTTGATCGAGTAACGAAGGATCAATTGGATGAATATCGCCTGTGTGATAATCACGCAATACATAATCAATTTCTTCCAACGCATCTTCGATATACAGCCCACGTTCAAAATAGGTCAAACGTAACTTATCACCTGTATGCGGATTTTGCAGAGCAATCATTTTTGACGGGATCTTTTGAGAAAAATACTGACGCTCTTCATAAGTATCTAATGCAATTGCATCGTCACGATACATTCTGCTACGTCTTGGGCTATGCGATGTAACCTGAATACGCCCATGCTTCGAATGCTGTCTAAACAGCTTGCTGTGCGAATTGTGTGCTGTTAACTGTTGATGAATACGGTGATCGCTTTTTTTCGCTAAACGATGTGAAAGCGTATTTTTTGTTTTTTCCGTGTGTTTGTTTGCTGAAACATGAGTCACTTTCACACTGTTTTTTGCAGCCGTTTTACGAACAGAAAAATGTTTGGCTCTTGAGCCTGCACTAGCAATGCTTGTTCCCGCTATAAATAACAGCGATCCACCTGCTAAATGAGTTAAAAACTTCCGTCGTGAAGAGAGGGCTTTATTGTCGTCAATTGCTAGGTTTTCTGTGATTGGACTTTGCATAATTGATTCTTAAATTAAATATAGTTGGTTTCATTGTCTAAGCAGAAACTTAAATATGGCTTAAATCCAGTAAATTCAAGGTCTGCTTAGTTTTGCGGTTATCGTTTAATAATGCTCAAACCTTTGAGTAAAGTTAACGCTTCATTTAAAGCGTAATCTTTTGCATCTAACGCATCCTTTTCTTTTGCTTCCGCTTCTTTTGCAGCGGCAGCTTTTTCTTTGTTATTTTGCAAGTGATTCGATAAATCGGCTTCTTTGACAGGTTTAAAATCTGATTTTTCAACAGATTCCAATTTCAAAGATGCTAATGCCACATCTGGCTCGATGCCTTCAGCCTGTATCGAACGACCTGACGGCGTGTAATAACGCGCTGTTGTGAGTTTTACCGCAGAACCATTTGTGGTCGGCAAAATGGTTTGCACAGAACCTTTCCCAAACGATTTTTCGCCCATGATAATCGCTCGTTTTGAATCTTGCAGCGCACCTGCCACGATTTCTGACGCGGATGCAGACCCTGCGTTAATCAACACAACAATCGGTGCATCATCAATTAAATCATCGGGGGCGGCATTAAAACGCATTTCAGAATTTGGAATTCGTCCTTTGGTATAAACGATTAACCCGCTGCGTAAAAATGCGTCGCTGACATCAACTGCCGCATTTAACACGCCACCAGGATTGTTGCGTAAATCTAAAACCAGCCCTTTCAACACGCCACCATTTTCTTTTTTCAAACTGGCTAAGGCTTCTTTTAAACTTTCGCCTGTGCCTGATTGAAAACTGCTAATGCGAACATAGCCGTAATTTTTTTCAAGCGTTTTACTTTTGACACTTTTCGCTTTGATGATGTCGCGAGTAAGTGAAATTTTAAGTGGTGCTTCGCTACCTTCGCGTACAACAGTTAATAAAATTTTGCTACCCGCTTCGCCGCGCATAATTTTTACGGCATCGGCAAGCGTCATGCCTTTTACAGGTTTATCGTCGAGACGAATAATTAAATCCCCTGCTTTCACGCCAGCACGTTGAGCGGGCGTATCATCAATTGGCGAAACAACTTTGACATAGCCATTTTCCATCGATACCTCAATGCCTAAACCGCCAAATTGCCCCGTCGTGCCTTCTTTTAATTCTTGATATTCTTCGGCAACTAAGTACGCTGAATGCGGATCTAAACCACTGAGCATTCCCTTTACGGCATCTTCTAATAATTTTTTATCTGAAACAGGTTCGACGTAATCTTGTTTAATACGTCCGAAAATTTCAGTGAATGTTTTTAAATCTTCTAATGGCAATACAGTTTCTGATTCTGGTGCGGCTTTATCTGCTGCAAACACATTACCATTCATGCCAAATGCTACGCCTAAGGCTAATACACACACACTTTTTTTAAACATACTATTTACACTCTTTGAGTAACGGTTTGTTAAGTTAATTTTGTTAGATTCGTTCAATCAAAAACCAAAAAAGCAGGCTTTAACGCCTGCTTTTACGAGATGAGCGAATTTTATATTATTTCAATAATTCTTGCGCTTTCACGAACGCATCGCGGAAATCTAAATAAACAGGTTTTTCACTTTCAAGCATTGAAGCAAGCATCGCGTGTTGCACTTGGTATTTCACATTTCCAACCGCTAACGCTCCAACGCCAACGGCGTTACAATGCGTTGCGTGAATTAACGGCGTACCCACATCACCAGGACTTACGCCTTCAATACCTGCTGGTGGCACCGCATTCACATCGCCTGCGACTTTTAACTGAGTCACTTCTTTTAAAATTGTCGAATTTAAAACTTGAATACCTGCTTTTGCGGTACAAAAGATGATGTCTACATCTTTCAACAATTCAATTTTGTCTTTATCAAAACTCGCCACAGCCGCTTTTAAATTACAACCAAAACGACGATTGTATTGTTTAGCTAAATCTTCAGCCGTGTCTAAATACAAATGGTCAACAATGGTTGTATCTGCGCCCGCGAGCGAAGCGATAATCCCTGTTGCAACGCCGACAGGACCCGTGCCACCGAAGACAACCGCTTTGCAACCCGCTAATTCTTTACCGTGTTTAGAACGCAATTCTCTTTCCACACACGCAACTAATGCCGCTGCCGTTGTGAACGCGCCACTTGGATCAGCAAAAACTGAAATTGAAAAAGGTGGCACCATCGCTTGTTTTGCGGCATTGAACATATCAATCGCTAAACCTAAATTGCGCCCACCAATAAACAAACCTGTGCGTTTAACACCAGCAGGACCGCGTGAAAAAACGGCATCTTGCGTCAAGCCGTGTACGCTTTCCAATTTCACGTTGTTGTAAGGCATTAAAACATCAAAACCTGCATCAAGTGCCATGTTAATGTCAAACGGGCTGTTGTTTGGCATTGGGTCGAGCATGTGGAGAATACTGCGTTTCATAATAATTCCTGATTAAAAACTTAGGCTTGCTTAGATTTGATATATTCGCGTGCGACTTCAAAAGCGTGTTCGAAATGCAAATAAACAGGTTTTTCAGCGTTAATCATTCGTTTTAATAATAAGTTTTGTGCTTGGTATTTCACATTACCAATTGCCAACGCGCCAATACCCACTGCGCCACTGATTGAACCCGTAATTGGCGTGCCGTTTGATAATGCGTCAATACCTGCAATCCCCGCAGGTGGCACAGCATTTACGTCGGCTGCTACTTTTAATTGTGGCGCAGACGCAATCAATTCTGCGCTAAGTAATTCAATGCCTGCTGCGCCTGTGGCAAAAACTACGTCAGCGGTTTTGATGTATTCAGCTTTATCAGCGTCTGCACCAGCAAGAATATTTGTGTCGCCATCGCCAAATTCAGTGTTGCATAAATCGGCAATGCTTTGCGCTCTATCAAGTTGACGACCAATAATGCGAACATTTGCGCCCGCTTTAGCTGAAATAACAGCCGCCGCTTGACCAACAGGCCCTGTGCCACCTAACGCTAAAATGTTTTTACCTGCTAACGTTGTATTAAATTTTGTTTCTAATTCACGTTCAACGGCAGCAACCATGCCCGCCGCCGTTGTAAATGCACCGCTTGGATCAGCAAAAACAGACACTTCAAATGGCGGAACCATTGAGCGTTTCGCAATTTTCATCATATCCATGGCTTGCTTGGTGTCGCGTCCGCCGATAAAAATACTGGTGCGTTTTAAGTTTTTTGCACTACGCGAAAAAATCGCATCTTGCACTAAACCTTGCACTTCACTTGCTTCAATGTTTGTATAAGGGATTGCTGACACCCAACCCGCGTCCATTGCCATGTTGACATCGAAGGGACTTAAATTTTTTGCTGTAGTCAGCATGTGTAAAATAAATGGCTTTTCCATGAGATTTCCTAAGTAAAATAAGCCCCTAAGTATAAGAGAAAAAAGCTGTTATTAAAACCGATTGAAAACAACAACATTAAAGGTGAATTAAATGTGTGGAATTTGTGGCTGTAGCAATCCGACAGGGTCGGGAAAATTAACACCATTGACAGGTAAAACAAGTCTTTTAACAACGTCTTCACATCATCATGAAAGGCAACATTCGCACGCGGACACAGCGCGATTGATTCAAGTTGAACAGGATTTACTGAGTAAAAACAACACTTACGCAGCCCAAAATCGAGCGTATTTTAAAGAAAATAACATTTTTGTTTTGAATTTGGTTTCCAGTCCTGGTGCAGGTAAAACGACGTTATTGGTTGAAACGATTAAAGTTTTAAAAGATAAATTCCCCATTGCTGTCATTGAAGGCGACCAACAAACTGAGCATGATGCTGACAGAATACGCGCCACAGGTGTACCTGCGTTGCAAATTAACACGGGGCGTATGTGCCATTTAGACGCGCATGGCATAGGTCAAGCAATGCAAGAATTGGGTGTCAAACCCAACAGTTTTTTAGCCATTGAAAACGTGGGGAATTTGGTTTGTCCATCGTCATTTGATTTGGGTGAAGCGCATAAAGTCGTGGTACTTTCTGTCACCGAAGGCGAAGATAAACCACTTAAATATCCTGATATGTTCCACGCTGCGGATTTGATGATTCTTAACAAAATCGATTTATTGCCTTACGTTGATTTTGATGTCGCACGTTGCGAAGCTTTTGCACGCCAAGTAAATCCAAACATTCAAATTTTGAAACTATCCGCAACGAAAGGTGAAAACTTTTCAGCATGGACAAATTGGCTAAGTGAATCCATGACGTAATTGTGAGAACAAAAACATGACACAAATTCACTGTAAACATACTAGTCGCAACGGCGTTTCATGCTCACGTCTTGCTGATGGGCATTCTGGATTTTGTTTTTGGCATGATGCACAAGCCCCTAAAAATACACATGACATCAAAAATCGGCTGGAAAAATTACTCGATGATGGTGAATCACTTGAAGGTTTTGCATTGCATCGAGCGCAATTGCGTGACGCAAATTTGGCTCATGCCAATTTGATGAATGCGCGTCTTTTTCAGGCAGATTTAGCAGGCGCGAGTTTATTCAAAGCAAATTTAGATGGTGCGAATTTAAATTTAGCCAATTTAGAAGATGTTAATTTATTAGGAACTCGACTTGATAATGCACGTTTAGAACATACAAAATGGGGCAAGATTTTATTTCAACAGCGATTAGCCGCAGAAGCGGAGAATGAAGGCGATAAGGAAAAAGCTATCCAACTTTATGGTGAAGCAGAAGAAGTCGCTCGTTATTTGACCAATGAAAGCGAAAAACGCCATCAATACGACATTGGCGGTAAATTTTTTCGTTTAGAGCGCGTTATGCACCGAATGCAAATGCGCCGATTTTCTGCGGAGTGGTGTTGGTCAAAGTTACTCGATGTGATGTGTGGCTATGGCGAAAGTGCCGCACGAGTAATTGGTTTTTCCTTAGCTGAAACCGTTTTATCAGCAATAGTATATTTTCTGCTCGGTGTAAAAGGCCCTGAAGGCATAATAATGTTCAACGCAAACAACGGACTGGAAACAAACGTTTTAGGCTTTTTAGAATGTCTGTATTTTAGCATTATCACTTTTACAACAACAGGTTACGGCGATGTATTACCTATTGGCATTACACGAGTATTCGCGGCGGCAGAAGCGTTCATCGGTGCTTTTGCAATTTCATTATTCGTAGTGGTTTTTGTTCGAAAAATGACGCAATAAGCCTTTCGTTTAAAATAAAAACCGTTATTTCTGTTTAAAAAGGACATACTCATGAACAATAAAAAATCTTTTATAACAACATTACTAAGTGCGTTATTCTTAGCAACCTTGCCAATGTTTTCTTATGCCGATGATTGTGCAGACATAAGAGCGAAATACTGGCGATGCACACGAGCGTCAATGATTGGCGAAAAATGCACTGAAGACGATAATGTTTCAATTCCACCAGAATGCTTAGGTGGCGGAAAATCGGAAGATGAAACACCCAAATCACCATCTGATGCTAGTGCTTCAAATTCACCAAAAGAAACTTCACCAAAAGAAACGCGCCCTTTTATTTATCCAAAGCCTGACCTTGTCCCGAAAAAACCTGTCAAAGTCGTCAACATAAAACCGTTTAACAATAAAAGTTATCTTGAAACCGAAGAAGATGTAGAACAATTCACCACAAAAATAAAAACAGAATTGTTAAACGCCATCAAAGACGGTAAAAAAGTTCGGTTACAATTTAACTAAAAATACGCCTCACATCATTTTCCATTTAATTTTTAAATTTGAGTAATTCATGCCGTTATCGCACACACCACCAAACCTTTTTAGTTACCGCAAATACTGGGCGCACCGTTTTGGCATCGCGCCACAATTACCGATGAGTCGTGCGGAAATGGATGAATTAGGTTGGGATAGTTGTGACATTATTATTGTCAGTGGCGATGCGTATGTTGACCATCCCAGTTTTGGGATGGCTTTAATTGGGCGAATGCTTGAAGCGCAAGGTTTTCGGGTCGGCATGATTGCTCAACCTGATTGGACGAGCGCGAAAGATTTTCAGCAACTAGGCAAACCGAATTTATTTTTTGGTGTGACAGGCGGCAACATGGATTCGATGGTGAATCGTTACACGTCGGATAAAAAAATTCGCTCCAACGATGCTTACACGCCAAACGGCGAAGCGGGCAAACGTCCAGACCGCACGGTGTCTGTTTATGCTCACCGTTGCCGTGAAGCATTCAAAGACGTGCCGATTATTATCGGTGGCATTGAAGCGAGTTTGCGTCGTATCGCGCATTATGATTATTGGTCAGATACCGTAAAAAAATCGGTGTTAATGGATTCCAAAGCGGATTTGCTTGTTTTTGGTAATGCAGAACGCGCCATTGTTGAAATTGCTCATCGTTTAGCAAAAGGTGAAAAAGTCCAAGATTTAAAATTTATTCGTGGTACGGCACATTTTATCAAAGAAATTCCTGCTGATTTTGCGGTCAAAGATTCGACCGATTTCGACAAATTAGGTGCCATTGCACCGCCTGTAAATCCGTATCAAGAAGAGCCACCGTGCGATAAATCTGAAACTGAAAACGCAGGTGAAATTACAATCACGCCGTTAATTCAAAACATCAAAGTGCTGCGCGAAAAAACGGCAATTCGTTTGCCTGCTTATGAAACGGTCAAAAATGACCCAATTTTTTACGCCCATGCATCGCGTGTGATGCACAGCGAAACCAATCCGTATAACGCGCGTCCGCTGATTCAAAAACATGGCGACCGCGAAGTGTGGATTAACCCGCCGCCGATTCCGCTCACGATGCCAGAAATGGATGCGGTGTTTGATTTGCCGTATTCACGTTTGCCGCATAAAAGTTATGGCAATGCAAACATTCCTGCATTTGAAATGATTCAACATTCGGTCAATATCATGCGTGGCTGTTTTGGTGGCTGTAGTTTTTGTTCGATTACCGAACACGAAGGACGGATTATTCAAAGTCGCTCGGAAGATTCAATTATCAAAGAAATCGAGACCATCCGCGATACGTCGCCCGCGTTTACAGGACATATTTCAGATTTAGGTGGCCCAACGGCGAATATGTATCGCCTCGCGTGCAAAGACAAATCGATTGAAAGTGCGTGCCGAAAACTGTCCTGCGTTTATCCTGGTATTTGTCCGAATTTGAACACTGACCATTCGTCGCTGATTAAACTTTATCGTCGCGCTCGTGGTTTGAAAGGCATAAAAAAAATCTTTATTGCCTCAGGCTTGCGTTATGACTTAGCCGTCGAATCACCTGAATATGTGAAAGAATTGGTCACGCATCATGTCGGTGGTTATTTGAAAATTGCCCCTGAACATACCGAAAAAAATGTGCTTTCACGGATGATGAAACCAGGGATGGGAACGTATGACCGATTTAAAGAAATGTTCGACCGTTTTTCAAAAGAGGCTGGCAAAGAACAGTATTTGATTCCATATTTTATCGCCGCGCATCCTGCGACCACCGATGAAGATATGTTGCAACTCGCGTTATGGCTCAAACGAAATGGTTTTCGCGCTGATCAAGTGCAAGCGTTCTTGCCGTCGCCAATGTCGATTGCCACAGCAATGTATCATTCGGGCAAAGACACGCTCAAAAAAGTGACTCGTGACGCGCCAAATATCCATATTCCCAAAAACATGAAACAACGCCGTTTACACAAAGCGTTTTTGCGTTATCACGATCCAGCGAATTGGGTGTTATTGCGTCAAGCATTAAAAGATATGGGACGAGCCGATTTAATTGGTAATGGAAAACACCATTTGATTCCGAATTTTCAGCCCGCAAATAACGAAACTGCGCCGACAAAAGCGCAAATTTTTAGAACCAAATTTACAGGCTTTGATAAAAATAAACCAAAGTCTCGCAATCGAAAATAGCGCGAAAATATAGGTGGTTTCATCAAGTCACCGCATCGCCATTAAAAAAAGCCCCACCGAGGTGGGGCTTTTTTTAATGGGTCAACAACTCTTTTTGCACGGGTGGCAGTGCTTCTTTTAGCGCATTCGCATAAGCAAGACGGGCTGTTTGATACACCGCTATTTGTGCATTAAGACGTTGCAATTCTGCATCTACAAACTGAAGGCTGACGAGTTGATTTTTTGCTTCGTCTGATAAGGTTTCAAGTTCGTAGTTTTGGTTATCGATGTTGATTGTTGTCATTTTTATTTTCCTTTACGTTTTTTTAAAATGCGAATTTTACCACAAGACCTAAAACTAAAAACCCCCGCCGCACTTTCGCACGATGAGGGTTTTGTTTAGCTGATTTTTGTTTTCCCCCTTTGAAGGGGGGCGGGGGGGATGTGCTTTAAACTCGTATTTCGACTTCTTTCAAAATCACCGAAACGACCCCATTCAAATTTTCAAATACTTGAGAGTTAGCAAACTGAATCACTTTCGTTCTCTCGAAATCGTAAGCTATCGCATCAGATTCATCATGCTGACTGCCATCAAGTTCAATCACCAACTTCGCTTGCACGCCGTAAAAATCCACAATGTAACCCTCTATCGGTCTTTGACGATTGAACTGCACACCTAAAATCTGTTTGCGTCGAATCCGATACCACAATAATTCCTCCGCGCCCGTTTGGTTCTTTCTCAATTCTCGCGCTAACGGTTTCGTCGTTCTCGAATACGGTAACATTTCTGTCCTCGGAGTTTAAAGCACATCCCCCCTGCCCCCCTTCAAAGGGGGGAAAGCATCCTAAAAACCCCCGCCGCACTGTCGCACGATGAGGGTTTTGTTTAGCGTTTCAAGCAACAGCCGCCTCTCTAAAATTTGCTTGAGGCATCGACAATGAATCAACAGGAACCTCAAATCGGTTCCGAAAATCCTTTTTTAAAACCAACTCATTTGACGATGGCAAAAAATCTTTCACCACTTTAACCTTAGCGTCATCGCCTAAAAAATCATCACTGTAAATTATTTTCTTTTTCATACATTTTTCTCCCCTTTCGCCAATAACCCGCACCAATAATACGAATACGATTGTGACGGTAAGTAAATCGAACCGTTAAAATTCCCGAACCTTCTTTGTTTTACCCAAACAATAAAATCTCTGCTCAACGTCACTGTGATCAACATCTTCAAAAATCACCCTGTTGGAATCTAAAAACGCATACTGCGCCTCAAAAAATGAAACACCGTGTTTTTTCTGATTTTCGTGGTCTTTGTTTTTATCCCATTCAAAATTTGAATCCATTTTTCTTCACGTTAGTCTTTCAAACGATTGCATTCTACCACACCCCCAACACCAAAAACCCCCACCGCACTTTCTCACGATGAGGGTTTTGGTTAGCTGCTTTTTGCTTTCCCCCCTTTGAAGGGGGGCAGGGGGGATGTGCTTTAAACTCGCATTTCGACTTCTTTCAAAATCACCGAAACGACCCCATTCAAATTTTCAAATACTTGAGAGTTAGCAAACCGAATCACTTTCAAACCTAGCGATTCCAACACTTTCGTTCTCTCGAAATCGTAAGCTATCGCATCAGGTTCATCATGCTGACTGCCATCAAGTTCAATCACCAACTTCGCTTGCACACCGTAAAAATCCACAATGTAACCTGCTATCGGTCTTTGACGATTGAACTGCACACCTAAAATCTGTTTGCGTCGAATCCGATACCACAATAATTCCTCCGCGCCCGTTTGGTTCTTTCTCAATTCTCGCGCTAACGGTTTCGTCGTTCTCGAATACGGCAACATTTCTGTCCTCGGAGTTTAAAGCACATCCCCCCTGCCCCCCTTCAAAGGGGGGAAAGCATCCTAAAAATCCCCACCCCTTTTTGCAAAGGAATGAGGATTTTGAAATGTTTTTAAGCAATTGCTTGCTGTTTTGGTAATGCTGTCAAAATTGCCCTTAATGCTCTATTTACAGCATCAGAATTTGTAAATATCTTTGCCACATCGTCATCAAGCGTGACATTAACAACTTGCTTGGCAAATCGGTTTGGTTTCGCTTTGCTGTAGTCAAAATGATATTCGGGCAATAAATCTTCAATTTCTGTAGTCGCGTTCATAATTTTTCATCTCAGTTGTTGTTGCAGGTCTAGCACTAATAATTCGGATTACATCGGCACGTTCTGTAAAAGAGATTACAAGCAACCTCCGTGCATTTGATGTCCCGATAATCAACTCTCTTTGCTCTCCAATTGAACTCCAAACATCATCGAAAATGTTAGCCAATACGTCATCAAAAACAGTCTTGGCTTCATTGAAATCAACGCCATGTTTCTTTAAATTGCTTGTTGCTTTAACGTCATCCCATTCAAATTTCATAATCGATTCCATTTTTAAAACAGCCCAAATTCTACCACACCCCCAACACCAAAAACCCCCACCGCACTTTCGCACGATGAGGGTTTTGGTTAGCTTTTTAAGCAAAGCGGGTCAAACAACAATCCACCTCACGTTAATGTCTTTACACCTTTGAATACGATATTAAGCAACAATCCAACGACAGTTCCCGATAAAGCCAAACAACCGCCTAACATCCATTTCATCAGCTGTAATTCTGCATCAATTTTATTAAAACGATTTTCATAATCCGCCATTGTTTTTGCAGCCGCTCGTGATTTTTCTTCCGAGGCACCTGCGTCTTTCAACGCATCATAGAGTTCAGCAATCATTACTGACATAAGTTGTTCCTTTTAATCTTACTCACAAACCCCCACCGCACTTTCGCACGATGAGGGTTTTGTTTAGCTGTTCAAGCCACCGCTTTTTGAACTGCTGGCATTAAATCATTGTTATCCTCAATTCGCAACATCCGAATATCTTTAACCGATGGTGCAAACCAAGGATTGTCTTTTGCCAAATCCATGACTGCTAAAACACACGAAACAGCATCTACTTTTGTCACGTCACCAAAATAAACACTACCTTGTTGACGTGAAAAACCATGTGTTTCCAATACTTTTTTAATATCACCGTACGCATTTTTATAGCTATCATTGTGATAGGTTGTCGATAACATTTCTTGATCCAAGTCAAAAACTATCGCATACATCTTTTTTCTCCAAAAATTAAATAAGTTAATGTTTGCATTCTATCACATCTAAAACACCAAAAACCCCCACCGCACTTTCGCACGATGAGGGTTTTGGTGAGCTGTTCAAGCAAAAGCAACTTAACAAGCAGGTCGCGTCTGTTGAATTACAACTTAGATAACGCCACCAGTTGCAAATGCTGTTGTAGAAGCATTGATAATGCCAATCAATTCTAAATCAGCTGCTGCAGTAGTTGCAGGTGTAGCATCAGCAACATAATGGAACAAGAATGTATTAGTTCCGTCATTCATTTCTAACAAGAAGCTGTCGCCTGTAGCAACGTTTGCCGAAGAGAAATCCGTTCCTGATGTCAAAGCAGTAACAGCATTTGCAACGGCGGTTCCCGCTGTTGTTCCTGCTGCCAACAAATCGCCTGCGCCAGCAAACGTAAAGATAACATCATTTGCTGTAGCGGTTGCGTTACTTGCTTGTGCTACAGGTACAACTGCCACTAGTGTTGAAGTTGCTGTTGTAGTTCCATTAGTTACGTCAAAACCAACATCATATTTGTCAGTGTTGATTGTGAAAGTACTGATAGTATCAGCTGACGCATTACCAGCACTGAATGTGGTGCTGAATACTACAGTATCTACACCAGCACCACCTGTGATTACGTCTTGTCCTGCACCACCAGTAATAGAACCACCACCAACAGCAGCGGTGATTGTGTCAACGACAGCACCACCAGTGATGTTAGTAACACCAGCACCAGTACCTTTCAATGTTTGAGCTGTCCCTGTACTTGCACTAGCATTGATTGTTACTGTACCAGTATTGGTTGTCACTAAAGATAAATCTACAGAAGTAACAGTATCTGGTGCGATTACCGTTAAAGTACCTGCGTTGGTTGTTGAAGATGTAGCAGCCCATGTACCACCTGCTATCAGCGTAGCGTTTGCAGTTGCACCAGAAGAAACTTTAATAATATCACTAGTAGTCGTAGCACCTGCCACGTTAGTAATCGTATCTGTACCACCAGTGATATTAAGCGTATCAGCATTGAGACCAGCAGTAGAAGTAGTCAAAGTGAATGTGTCATTTTGAGCAGAATCGGTAATAGTCAATCCACGAACTGTACCACTTGTAGTGTTTGTTGTTGTAATAACCACACCTGATGAAGTAACAGTTGATGCGTTAATTGTATTAACTGCATTTGAACCGATTACTGCACCATTTACTGCTACTGCTGATGTAGTCGAATCAAGAACAACAGTTGCTGTTGAAATTGCTTTACCAGTCAAAGTCAAAGTACCTAACGCATTGTTAGTCGCGGTGAAAGGCGCAGCACCAACAGTGATGTAGTCATCAGCTGTACCAACGAGCAAATCCGCACCATAACTGTATGTGAACGCTGCATCTTTAACAGAAGTCGGAATTGTGATTTCGTCTGTACCAACCACTAAACGTGAGTTCGTGGTATCGATATGAACAGTACCCGTTGTACCGACAGTTGCACCGTTTGTTAAACCAGTTAAGGCTGTACCAAACATGATTTTGTCACCTTCTTTCAAATCGGTGATGGTATCGCGTGCCGTTGCAAGACTGTCACCAGCTGCGAAGACGAAAGTATTCACGCCAGTTGCGCCACCTGTTAATGAATCTTGACCAGTACCACCTGTGATAGTGTCAGATGCTGCGCCACCAACGATAGTATCGTTACCTGCACCACCTGAGATAGATGTTGCAACAAGACCACCAGTAAGTGCGTCACCAGCAGAACCACCGATGATAGCGAATTGTGTTCCTGCTGTTGTATTGACAAGAGAACCATCTACAACCAATTTACCTGTTGCATTTGTACCATTGACTACAGCGTAATCAGCATTTGGCAAGGCAACAGTCAATTGTTGTGCGCCACCTAGGTTGATTGTAGCATCAGCAGTCAACGTTCCTAAGGTAGTAACAACGTTAGCAGTCGTACCATTTGAGTTGATGTTTAATACGTCGATAACAGAAGCACCACCTGTGATATTTGCCAACGTAACGCCACCAGCCAAATTAACCGTAATTGCATCAGTTGTACCTGTACTCGCTACGCTTGTACTTGGTGTTAACAAACTTGTGATGGTCAATGTATTGGTTGCTGTTGAACTAGCATAGTTAAATGTTGTTCCAACATTGAATGTACCGCCTAACGTGTAGTTACCTGTTGCATTAACAGTTGTCAATGCAGAACCGAAGTTTGCAGAGCTAACTGTAACTGTAGAATTACCAGTCAAGGTCAAATCTAACACTTCAACGTTGCTAATTGCACCTGCTATTGCTTTTGAACCATCTACAGCTGACAACACTAATTTATCTGTACCATTACCACCATTGATGGTGTCAGTCGTTGCCAAATTAGCGAATGAACCGCTGAACTCGTCATCACCCGCACTACCCGTAAATGAATCATTACTTGAAGTTAATGTGCTAGATGAACCAATGTTGATAGGTAACGTTTTTGTCGCTACGCCACCCGCTGAATCTGTAATCGTGATAACAAGCTGTTCTGACGTTGGAACGGTTGAATTTGTGGTGTATTTCAAATTACTAAGAGTTGTATTCAAGTCAGCTTTTGTACCTGATAACACAATGGTATTTGATGTTTCATTTGCATAAACCGCTGCGTTAGCTGCATTTTTTGCAGTTACAGATGTACCAAGCGCACTGAATGAAACTTGTGAAGAACCAGCCGCTTGAACAGTGATTGAGAAACCAGTGTTATCATCACCATCTGTGAACGAAATACCCGTTACAGGAGTTGAACCACCAATGAACGCAGAAGGTGTTGTTGTTGGTGTGGTAATAACAGGTAATAAGTTTGGATCATCGTTAGTGATAGTTAATGTCACTGAACTTGCGCCAGCAGCAGTGCTGATGCTTGAACCTGTTGATGGTGTGCCTAAAGAAACTGTCAATGTTTCATCGCCTTCACGAGTTGAATCTGCCATCGTTGTGAAAGTCACTGTTTTAGTTGTTTCTGTTGGAGCAAAGCTAACTGTTTGGCTTAATGCAACAAAGTCAGAACCTGAAATCGCACCATTTGTGCCTGTGCCACTAGTTGCTTGAACTACAACGCTGTCAGTACCTGCTGTGTTGCCTGTACGAGTAACAGTCAATGTAATCGTGCCAGCTGGAACAGCTGCTGTTGTACCAACCGCTGGTGTGCCTTCGCCAACTGCTGTTGCAGAAGCTGCCAAAGAGAACACAGGTGTTGGTGGGTCAATGATAGAAACAGACGCTGTGCCAGCCGTTGCGCTAACTGTTGCGCCAGTGCTTGGTGCAGACAATGTTAAGCTAACGCCTTCACCCGTTTCTGTTAACGCATCAACGGTTACAGGAACAGTGATAGTTGCAGTGGTGATGCCAGCTGGGAAAGTGATAACACTACCCGCTAACGTTGCGCCGCCAGTTACCGCTGTTAATGCTGCTGTGCCGTAGTCAGCAGTCGTTGCGGTGCCAACGTTGCCTAACGCAAAAGATACTGAAGATGCCGCAGGTTGCGCTGCATTTAAAGAAATCGTGTAAGAAGCGACTGCGCCAGTTGCTTCTGTTACTGAAGTAACAGGTGCGCTAACTGAGAATACAGGAGCTGGAGCAGAAGCTAAAGTTGTATCGATAGCTGTTGCAGGAATCGTTACAGCAGTTGCCGCTGTTGCGCTAACAGTTTGACCGCCAACAGTTGCTGCGTTCAAGCCTGTGATTTTTGCATCAACAGTACCGTTAGCAAATGTTAATTGTGTGCCTGTTGTGTCAGTTTGTACGCCAACAGTCGTCACTAATGCGCCCGCTGCGGTATAAACTTCTAAATTTGTACCCACAACTTTGTAGGTGTAGTCAGTTGTAGAACCTGTGAATTGCACACGTTCAACGTTTGAGTTAATAGTAACGCCTGTTAATGCGCCATCGATAACAACAGCTTGATCGCCAGTTGCACCGTAAACGGTGGTGTTGCTGTTACTAACTTTGTAGCTAGTATCGGTTGACTCTAAAAATAATTTTGCCATGGTAAAAACTCCGAGTTAAAAAAAGTGTAAGTGAGTAAATCACTTTGTGTTACAAAAAAATAAAACTAAAACTAAAATTGACGTTATCGGTGTTTAAAGCAAATCCCCCTGCCGCTTTCGCGGCTCCCCCTTCAAAAAGGAGGAAAACCATTCAAAGCAAAAGCGACTGCTTTTTACTCTTTTGCCCCCTTTTTGAAGGGGGCAGCCTGAAAGGCTGGGGGCTTTGCTTTAGTTCACCAGACCGCAAACTTAAATAATTGAACCTGCGCCAAACACGCTGTTGAACGAATTAACATCGAAAATAGCACCGTCTTGTGCATTGGTTAAACCTGTTAAAGTTACCCCAACAACCGTACCATTTGTTGCCCATTCAACATAAACACTGCCATCTACAGCGGTGTTAGTAAGCGTTGCAGGAACATCATTAGGGAAGTTCAATACGTCACCTGCACCAAAACCTGTTACGGTTTGAGCATAGTTACCTGCCGCAAAGTTGAGTTGAACATTGCCTGTTGAAACATCGCTCGTACCTGCCGCGTTCACATCGACAGGAGTCGGTGCTGTTGTATCAGTTGGTGGCGTTGTATCAGTTGGCGTTGTTGTACCAGGAGTTACTGCGCCTGTTCCTGTATTTGTCAAGCTGTTAGCACCAAATACCGTATTGAAGGAAGGTACAGAGAAAATTGCCGCATCTTGTGCAGCCGTTAAGCCTGTCAAATGTAACGTTGCAACGGTACCACCGTTTGCAAACACTAAATCAACAATGCCATCGCTGCCACTTAAATTGCTAACAGTTGGATCGTTGGTTGCAGGGAAATCGATGGCATCGCCTGCATTGAAGCCTGCAATGTTATAAGTGAAATCACCTTCAGAAACGTTAAATGCGAAATCACCTGTTGCAGCATCGGTTGTACCTGCCGCAGTCACAGCTACAGGTGTTGGTCCAGATACCACTGTAAAGCTATATTTTGCAGATTCTGATACGTTACCTGCAACGTCAGTTTGACGCACAAAACCTTCATTCAAACCAAGAATATGAGTAGGTTCAGTTTCTGTCCAATCTGTACCATTTGTGCTGTATTCAACCACTGCACCTGTTTCAGGTTCAACGTTAAAGCCAATGACATTTTGCGCTACGGCGATATTTAACGTTGCCCCTTCTGCTGCATTACCTGCAACGTTAAGTGCCAATGTTTCAATTTGATTATCAAACGTGAACGTAATTTCCGTTGCATCAGAAACATTACTGCGTGCATCGATTTGACGAACCAAAATAGTGTTTTCACCTTGAACAGCGGTAGGTTGTGTTGTTGACCATGTTGTCGGCGCACCCGCTGCATCAGCAACACTGAATTCAACCGTTGCGCCCACTTCTGTGTCGGTTACAACAAGCGTTGCGTTGTTTGTGACAGCATCAGTTTCATCACCTGAATCAACAGCTAATGCAACCGCTGGTGCTAAAGCAATTACATCAGGAACTGGATTAAAGGTAGAAGCTTCACTTTTGTTCCCCGCTGCGTCAATTGACACGGCTGTAACAACTTGGGTGTCATCGTCTTCTAAATAGAGCAAATCTAATTTAGATACTTTGCGTTCCCATTGTCCTGTTTCATCAGCATAAACAGTACGTTGAATACCGCCTTCACCAAACGTTAAGATAACGGTTGAATTTGGCTCTGCTGTACCATAAAGAATCGTTGTTTTTGCAACGATTGGATTTTCTGGATCAGAAGTAAATTCAGGCGCAACAGGTGCAACTTTATCAGGAACAGTCAATGTGTCTTCAGCAGTGCCTTCGTTGCCTGCTTTGTCAGTTGCTAAAACGCTCACACCTAATGTGCCGTCCGCTTCACCATCAACAAAGTCCGCTGCTTGATAATCTTCATCGGTTAAGGTGTAAGTCCAAGTATCGCCTTCAACGCTAACTTCTCTTTCATTGCCACCAACGGTTAAAACGATAGTTGCTGCTGCATCGTCGATTGAACCTGTGATAACGCCAGCGGCGGCATCAAAATTTGTGACTTCAACAACAGGAGCCGTTTCGTCTTTCGCAATAGTAATAGTTGTTTCAGCAGTGGTTTCCTTGCCATCAGCATCGGTTGCCACAACAGAAATAATCACTTCACCTGTGTGAGCGTACTCAGCATCAGTGAGTGCATAAGACCAGTCGCCATTTTCATCAGCGGTGACGTTTGCTGTTGAGATTTCGTCATAAGTCACGTCTGTATTACTTGCTTCGTCTACTGCAGTTTGCGCTGCATCAACATCTGCTTGTGCAGTTTCAACATCCGTTTGTGCCGCTGCGATTAAATCCGCATTATCGACCTCAACTTGTGCAACAGCGTCGGCTGCATCTTGATTAGCTTGATCTAAAGCCGCCTGAGCGTCATCAACAGCCGTTTGTAAAGCGGCATCTTTAGGTGATGCGGCTAAATCGTCTTGTGCCGTAGTCAGGGCAGCTTGTGCATCGCCCACACCGTTGAGTGTTTCATCATTCGCATCAGCTAAGGCTTGATCTGCATCGGCTTGTGCTTGAGTTAAAGCATCTTGAGCGGCAGTCAAGGCATCTTGAGCTGTTGTTACGGCTTCTTCTAAGGCTGTCAAATCAACATCAGACGCAGCAACTACTTTAAATGTTAACGTGATTTCAGCATTCGCTGCAGCAGTACCTGTAATGGTTACGCCATCTGCTCTTTCTTGGTCGTCAATCACGTCATCAGAGGCAACGGTATCAATGGTGACTTCAGCAACAGGTTCTACAACGCCTCCATCAACTGACAGTGTTACAACTGCGCCTTCAGGAACTTCACCAGAATCGAAAGCATAGTCTGGTAAAGAAACTTTAATATTACCAGCAACATTTGCTGCATCAAATCGAAGCGTTGCAACGCTCCAATCGTTTTCATCAACAACTAATTCGGCGGTGGTGCCGTCTTCTAATTCAATCGTGCCACTATCATAAAATTCATCACCATCAAGCAATAAATCCGCGACGTAAAAAGAACCTTCTGCGGTATCTTCTAGTCTTAGTGCTGAATAAGTTATTTTTGCCATGTTTAAAAATCCTAAAAAGGTACCTAACTAAAGGTAATTGAGAAATTAAAGCCTACTACAAAATTTGACAAGGTCGTGACTTGTTAGCGTGCAATGCTAAACATCCAACTCGCGTTTGTCAAACCCCTTTGTAGTAAAAAACTGAAAATCTGTAGTAACACATTAAAAATGAGGACTACCTTGCAGTTTTATATGAATAAATTGTCATTAAGCTAGCCTTAAATGAGCAAAATTTTGTTTAACAATATCTACCCGCAACCTAGTTGCACCTGACGTTTTTGCTTTTTCGCAACATTATCTAGTAACGTAAGACGAGTTCCAACACAAATTTACTGCCAAAGTAACTAAGCAACAACAGCATAAACCCTGCCAAAATCCAATTCACCGCCACGCGCCCACGCCAACCATAACGCTTACGCCCAAGTAAAATAGCAAGAAAAATGCCCCAAGCCAGTAATGACAACACCGTTTTATGCGCTAAATGCTGGGCAAATAAATCATGCAAAAATAAAAAACCCGTGCCGAGCGATAAACTCAACACTAAAACGCCTGCAAAAATCATTTGAAAAAGCAAGGTTTCCATCGTTTGCAACGACGGCAACAGCAAAATAAAGCGTGAAGGAGGGTGTTTTTTCAACTGATTGTGCTGCAAAACCAGCAACAGGGCTTGCATTGCCGCCACACTAAGCAAACTAAAAGCCAAAACCGAGGTCACAATATGCACCGCCATGCCCCCTGTATGCACCGATAATAAGCGAGGTGTCATGTGAAAACTCACATCAAATACCAGTAACAATGCCGCGAGTGGAAATAAGACAATCCCTAACCTTCCCACAGGCTTGCTTAACGCGGTCAACAATAAAACCAGCACTACGCCAAGCACATTCAACGAGGCAACACTTGAAAAGCTAAAACTAAACCCACCATTTTGAGCGCAAAGTAGCCCTATATATAAGGTATGTAATGCGGCACCTAGCCATCCAAAAACGAGTGAGAAAGGCACATTTTTAGGTGATTTTAATTGCTTAAACAAACAAATTGCATTAACGCTGTAAGCGATAATTGAACCCAGCGCGATAAGTTTTATCATAATTAAATCTCAATTTAACGACAGTGCAAAACCGCTTTAGCAGTGTGCTTTTGCCTTATTTACCATTGTGTTACTATACCACCGAACCTTGAGTTGGCAGCGTTTGCCAGCTCTTTTTTATTACTTGCGTTATTCCTTTTTCGAGTACCCAAATGTTTGATAATTTAACCCAACGCCTTAGCGGCACACTTAAAAAACTCAAAGGTGAAGCCCGTTTTACCGAAAGTAATATCAAAGACACCTTGCGCGAAGTGCGAATGGCATTGCTTGAAGCCGATGTCGCGTTGCCTGTGGTCACTGAATTTTTAGAAAATTTGCAAGCTGGCGCGTTAGGCAAAGAAGTTCAAGCGAGTTTGTCACCTGGTCAAGCGATGATTAAATTGGTTCACGCCGAATTGATCAACACAATGGGCGAAAAAAATGAA
>JAQTOT010000024.1 GCA_028713145.1 Methylococcales bacterium | reverse complement strand
AAACATTTCGCGTTTTCGATAGCAACGTAAGCGATATTGGCAATTTCACCCGCAGGCGTATTTTTAAGCACTTTTATCCAACCACTTTTTGCGGCAACTACCAATGCACCAGAAACTGCGACTTGCACGCCAACGTTCTTTGTACTTTTAATTGAAGATTCAAAAAATTCTTTCAAATCTTCGTTGCCCGATTGATTTTCTTTGCCCGTGAGTGAATTCCAAACATGTCGTCCTAAAATGCGTGCGCCTTGAAAACCTGCCGTGAAAGCCGCTGCTACTAACACTTTTTTGCCAATGCCTTTTGCAATATCAATGCGGCTGGCATCGTTCCAATCGTATTGTTTTAGTTCAGCTTCGAGTTGGGCTTTTTGTTGAGCGGCTTTGTGTTTTTCGTAATCATCCATCGTCATCGAAACACCGTCATGTTCGTATTGACTGGCAATTTTCAAATCGGGAAATTTTTCGCGTAATGCTTCAACGTGTTCTTTGTTGACGATGATGGTTGAATCGCCGTAATCGTGCGTTTCGATATTTTTGATTAAGGCTTTTAAGCCTGTTTCGTTTGGTTGGTAAAGTTTTACTTGAATACTTTCAACTACATTTCCCGCTGCATCTTTAATAAGAATATCGGGCGAATTGAGCGTGCTAATGCTGGGAACTTCTGCTGTTAATGTTGAGCCTGTGGTTGCGGCATTGATGTTAAATTGGTTGGCTAAATCGGCTTCGGCAATAAAACCGTGCAATTGCCGCGCACTGCTCACCACGAAATCTTGACCATTATTTAAAATCATGTCACGCATTTCATCTGTTGCAGCTTCTAAGGCGTTATCGATGTTTTGCGCGTATTTGCCCACTTCGACAACACCAGCTGCGTTTGCGCCTTGCTCAATTTTTCGAGCTATCCATGATTCACGACTTTTGCCTTTATCCAAATGTGCGTATAAATCGGCTTTAGAATCGTTAGCTTCTTGAACAGTTTTAATCACAGTCAATGCAGTTTCATTGCGTTCAGCGTCATTTGTCCAAAGAGTAGGATATTGTGCAAATTCTTGATTTAACCAAACATCCAGCGGAAGTGTGTTTTTTTGGCGGGTGTATGAATCGACAAAGATTGAAATCACATTGCCTGTTTTTTGGGCGTTTTCGGAATTATCGAAAAGTTCTTGTGTGGTTTCGTTGGCAAGTTCATCGTCTGTTTTTTCGTCGATGATAAAACCTGTTTCGTTGTCGATAATGACAGGGAGATGTGTGTTTTTCATGACAACGCCTTTTAAAAAATTTTAGAAGGCTAAACCATATCACGGCATGGCGACAAAGTATGGCGACAAAGCATGTCGTCATAAATCTATTTTGCTTCGTGTTTTAAATTGAATTTTGCTCTTTGAAAATCGCGCAAAGCACATTCACTGGAACGTTTACAACTTTGTCATTTGCGTTACAAAGCATTATCGCATACGATTTTAACATGACTGTATCCGTCCGATATTTTTTAGTAACGTTGCTTGTGCTGCTGCAATTTGCCGCACCGCTTCTGCACGCGCATAAAAACAGTGTGGCAAATTTTGGAACATCGATACATTTACCTGAATTTGAACGAGTCAATACGCTGTTAAAACACGCACCTGAATTTACTGCCCCCACAAATCACGATGAAAACATTGTAGCGATTAGTACAGGCATAAAAAATGAAACGCTTTCATTTTTTCAAGTCGAAAACACGGTGTTTATTTTGTTAATAGGCGTATTTTTGATGGCGAAAATGACACGGAAACGGTGTTATTTTTTGTTTCAAACTGAACCAATTCCTACCGCATATTTTCTCAATTTAGTTTCGCCGCGCGCCCCGCCATTTTGCCACGTTAGATAATTTTTTTGTCACACGAAGCTGTTATGCTTTGTGTAATTTTCTCCAAAAATAACGTGGAATTCTCATGTTTTTACCTTTTTTAATACCATTACTTTTAACGCCAATTTTCGCGCATGCCCAAGATTTGCCTCGCGTTGAACATCATGACCCGATGGTTGTGGATTCACAGCTAACGCCAATTTTCGCGCATGCCCAAGATTTGCCTCGCGTTGAACATCATGACCCGATGGTTGTGGATTCACAGCTTTCATTACCACAATTGGTCGATTTAACCCTCGAAAAATATCCTGATTCACAATGGCTTTCAGCTTTAGAAAATGAAGCTGATGCCCTTAAACAACGTGGTGACAGTTGGTTTTCTGGCTCGGCTCAGGCTTCTTATCGTTTTCAAGAAGCCAGCAGTTTGCATTTGCATTACAACGACGCGACGGTACAAGTGCCGTTGTGGAATTTGGGACAACGTGATGCAGAACAGCGCGTTGGCGATAAGGCGCAAGTTGATAGTTCGATGCAAGCCGCCGCAACGAAGTGGCGTGTTGCAGGTTTAGTTCGAGCAGCATTGTGGGATATTTCGTTGCAAGAATTACGTTTGCAACAAGCGCAAACCGAACTTGCCGCTGCTGAACAATTAACTAACGATGTCAAACGTCGTGTCCAAGCGGGGGATTTAGCCGAAACAGATTCGCTCTTAGTACAAACCGAAGTTCTAAAAAAACGTTCTGCTGTGACATTAGCAGAGGCCGAAGTTATGCACGCTCGTAAGCGTTACAGTGCCATCACGCAAGACACGAAAGTGCCTGCGAATTTTCAAGAAGTGCTAACAAAACAAAAAGAAATCGAACAAACACATCCTGCGTTACAAGCGGTGAATTCTCAAATCGAGCGCAAACAAGCGGAACTAGAAGCCTTGCAACTTGTTGGTTCTGGGCAAACAAGCATTGTTGTGGGTATAAACAGCGACCGTTACTCAGCGGGTAAAGGCGGTAAAGATGTTAGTAATAACATGGAAAGCGGCAACATTGGTATCACGATTCCATTCGGTGGTGAAGCGCATCACGCACCACAAGTTGCTGCGTTAAACGTGGAATTAAACAAATTACGCGCTCAACGTGACCAACTTTTTCGAGACCTCGAGCAAGCGCACCACGAAGCGGAACATAATTTACAAGTCAATCAAGCCGAACTTTCGATTTCAAATGAACTTAAAACGGTTGCCGAAAAACATTTGAAAATGACACAACGTAGTTTTTCTGTCGGTGAGATTGATTTAATTGATTTGCTCAAAATCCAAGCTCAAACCCAACTAGCGGTCTTAACCGCTAAAGAACGCGCTGTCATCGTGCAACGTGATTTTGCCCTTTACAACCAAGCCGTCGGAGTTCTGCCATGAAACGTTTTTTATTTTTAGCCCTTTTAAATTCACCGATTTTCGCTGCTGAAAACGCGGTGCAATTGACCGCTGAACACATTGAAAAATTAGGGATTGTAGAAGGAAAACTTACTCGTGTTTCAGAAATTCCTGTTTTATTTGCGCCAGCAAAAGTGTTGATTCCCCCCAATAACGAATACGTTGTTAGCGCATCACAAGCGGGGATTGTGAATCAGCTTAACGCTTCGCTCGGTGACGAAGTCAAAAAAGGAGACGTATTAGCACAAATCGATAGCCCGAATTTATTGAGTTTGCAGAGTAATTATTTGAAAGCAAATAGCTTGTTACAACTAGCAAACTCGGCTTATCAACGTGATAAAGCTCTCGCGCAAGAAGGCATTATTGCGAATCGTCGCGTGCAAGAAACGCAAAGCCAATTCAATGCTGCAACGCTTGATGTTCAAGAAGCCAAACGGCTTTTGGAAATTTCTGGAGGCAGTGCGACAGGGCAATTAAACAGTCATTTATCGATTCGTTCACCGATTTCTGGTGTGGTAATTGAACGTATGGTTGTTGCAGGAACGCGCATTGATAACTTAACACCACTTTATCGTGTGGCGAATTTAAATACGTTATGGCTCGAAATTGCAATTCCACAAGAACGGATTTCAGAAATAAAAGTCGGCGACCAAGTTGATATTGAAAACACCGAATTTAATGCAGAAATTAGTTTGATTGGACAAAGTGTAAATCCTGAAAATCAAACTGTTTTAGCGCGAGCCGTCTTGAAAAATGCACCGAAACAAATTCGCGCAGGACAAAAATTAAACGTCCAAATCAATCAAATCAGCAAACAAAAAGCCTTCAAAGTGCCGAATACTGCGATTGCTCAAAATGACGGTAAAGCATTTATGTTTATTCGAAGTGCAAAAGGCTTTGACGTAAAACCTGTGACACAAATCGGCAAAAAAGACGATGAAACCATTATCAGCGGTGATTTTTCGGGTGATGAAACCATTGCATTAAAAGGCGCAGGGGTCTTAAAAGCAAACTGGTTAGGTTTGGGGAGTGCGGAAGAATGACACATTTAATTCGTTTCGCACTTAGTCAACGTTTGTTGATGATGGTGTTTGTGGTCATGTTGGCGGGAGGTGGTTTTTATGCCTTTAAACATTTGCCCATTGATGCGTTCCCTGAAGTCTCGCCAACGCAGGTAAAAATTATTGTTAAAGCCGCTGGCATGACTCCTGAAGAAGTGGAAGCACGAATTACCGCCCCGATTGAGGTTGAATTGCTCGGAATTCCACACCAAAGTATGTTGCGTTCAAGAGCGCAATACGCACTCACCGATATTACGATTGATTTTGAAGAAGGCACCGATATTTATTGGGCAAGACAACAAATCGCCGAACGTTTAAACGGCATTTGGACGAATTTACCTGCGGGTATAGAAGGTGGCATTGCACCGATGACCACGCCGCTGGGTGAAATGTTTATGTTTTCCATCGACGGCGGCGATTTGACCTTAATGCAACGCCGAGATTTACTCGATTGGGTAATTCGTCCTGCATTACGCACCGTTTCTGGTGTTGCGGATGTGAATGCGTTGGGCGGATTTGTTCGCAGTTTTGAGGTCATTCCTGACAACATGAAAATGTCGGCGCGAGGCATTACGATTGCGGATTTAATCAAAGCCTTAGAAAGTAACAATCGTAACGACGGGGCAGGGCGTTTAACCGAAGGTGAAGAAGCGTTAATTGTTCGTGCTGAAGGACGAATTAAAACACTCGACGATGTGCGTGAAATTGTCGTCAGTGGCGTAGGTGAATCGCCCGTGAAAGTGAGTGATGTCGCGGTTGATGTCCGAATTGGCTCACTCACTCGTTACGGTGCGGTTACGAAAAATGGCAATAGCGAAGCCGTGACAGGCGTAGTTTTAAGTTTGCGGGGCGCGAATGCACGCGCGACTGTTGAAGGTATTGAAGCAAAACTTAAAGAGTTAGAGTCGAGTTTGCCACAAGGAGTGCATTTAGAGGTGTTTTACAATCGCGGTGTTTTGGTCAATAAAGCCGTCGAAACAGTGATTCACGCACTTGGCGAAGCGGTTGTGCTAGTGATTATTTTGCTATTGTTGTTTTTGGGAAATTTACGCGCCGCCGTTGTCGTTGCCATCGTGTTGCCGCTGTCCGCGTTGTTCACATTTATTTTGATGAACGTGATGGGCATGTCGGCGAATTTAATGAGTTTGGGTGGTTTAGCGATTGCAATCGGGATGCTCGTCGATGCGGCAGTGGTCGTGGTTGAAAATTTAATTACCCATTTAGCACATGCAAAAACGGCAACCCGTTTGCCGCGGTTACACGTCATTTATCGCGCTGCGACAGAAGTGGCAAGCTCTGTCACATCAGGGATTTTGATTATTATCATCGTGTTTTTACCGTTGCTAACCTTGCAAGGTTTGGAAGGTAAATTATTCACACCTGTTGCGCTGACGATTGTGTTTGCGTTGAGTGGTTCGCTGGTTTTATCACTCACTGTCATTCCTGTTGTCGCGTCCTATTTGCTCACAAAAGTGTCACACGAAGAGCCGTGGTTGCCACGAAAATTACAGCAACTTTATCAGCCGTCGTTGGCGTGGTGTTTGGACAATAGCAAAAAAATCTTTGTTGTTGTGGGTGGAATGTTGGCTGTGACGGTGTTGGTTTTCGGTCAAATCGGAAGTACGTTTATGCCAACAATGGACGAAGGCGATTTGATTGTGCAAATTGAAAAATTACCGTCGATTACCTTGAATCAGTCGGTGATGCTCGACGAACAAATTCAAAAAAATCTGTTGGAAAATATCTCTGAAATTGAAACGGTGGTAGGGCGTGTAGGTTCGGACGAATTGGGTTTAGACCCGATGGGATTTAATGACACCGATACGTTTTTGGTTTTGAAACCCAAAGAACAATGGACAGTTCCGACTAAAGAAGCTTTGATTGAAAAGATTCGTACAGTCATGGCAGATACACCAGGTTTGGCGTTTAGTTTTACCCAACCGATTGAAATGCGCGTTTCCGAAATGTTGACGGGAACACGCGGCGATGTTGCCGTGAAATTATTTGGTTCGGATTTGGCAGTTTTGAATGAAAAAGCGCATGAAATTTCGGATGTTTTAAAAGAAATTCACGGTTCAAGTGACGTGGTTGCAAAGAAAAATGACGGCATGAAGTTTTTGCAATTAAAGATTGATAAAACAGCGGCGGGGCGTTTTGGTTTGGATAGTGACAGCATTGAAACGTTATTGCGTTCGGAAATTGAAGGCTTGAAATTGGGGATTGTGCAAGAAGGCATTCGTCGCACGCCGTTGATTTTGCGCGGTGATAGTACCACGTCGGATTTTGATAGCTTGCAAATTTCGTTGCCGAATAATGGCGGGCGAATTCCTGTCACGGAAATTGCGAAAATCGAACAAGTTGAAGGCGTGGTAGCGATTGGGCGCGAAAAAGGTCAGCGTTTTACCGTCATTCGTAGCAATGTTGAAGGGCGAGATTTAGTCAGTTTTGTCGATGAAGCACGTCGCGCTGTCGCCGAAAAAGTGAAATTACCGACAGGTTACACGGTCGAATTCGGCGGACAATTTGAAAACCAACAACGTGCAGCGGCAACGCTTTCGGTGGTGATTCCGATTTCATTAGGCTTAATTTTCCTGATTTTGTTTTCAACATTTGGTTCAGTTAAACAAGCAGCTTTGGTGCTTTCAAACATTCCATTGGCAATGATTGGTGGCGTGTTTGGACTTTGGATTTCGGATGAATATCTGTCTGTTCCTGCATCGGTGGGTTTTATTGCCCTTTTAGGGATTGCTGTTTTAAACGGTGTGGTGATGGTGAGTTATTTTAATCAATTGTTAGCAACGGGCATGGACATTACAAAAGTGGTAATGATTGGTTCAGCAAGGCGATTACGCCCTGTTTTGATGACGGCGAGCATCGCCGCTTTCGGACTTATTCCATTATTATATGCAACAGGGCCAGGTTCAGAGATTCAACGCCCACTCGCTATTGTGGTCATTGGTGGATTAGTGTCATCAACGTTTTTGACGTTATTTTTATTGCCGATATTGTTTCGGTTATTTGGACAAACTCAGGAAGAACACGCATGAACCAAGAATATCTCGTTACCTTAAACGTACCACCTGCATTGGAAGGCGTTGTTGTGGATAATTTGCTAATGATGGAATTTGAACGTGGCTTTTCGGGGTTTCCTGTTTATGCTCATCATCATCAATATCAAGGTTTATCAATTGCAGAACAAGTGACAGGAAGACAAAAACGCATTCGTTTTCAAATGTATGTAGATGGCACGAATTTAGCTTTATTATTAACAACGTTACGCGAAAATTTTTCAAGTTCAGGCATACAATACTGGGTGATGCCTGTTTTGCAGAGCGGTGTGTTTTAGGGTGATTTACACGCTCGATTGTTTTACAATGACTTCCAGTTGCCAAGCAGATGGCAATTTATTTTTCTGTTGCAGAAATGCGACGATTTAGTGTGATTTAACTTCAAAAAGTGATTGCACTTGCTTGTTAAATAAACTATATTTTTCACAGCTTGATTTTCACCTTGAAAGCTAAAAAGCAACAATTTTTTAACTAAACATAGAGAGATTTTCTTATGTCACAAACAAATTCGAACAATACCTCGGTTTCACCAACTAATGTATTAACCGACACATTTGGCAATATTAATGCCGATGACCACATTGTAACTATCTTAGGTAGTGCGAATGCAACGGGTTTGGACGGTGTTACTGCAAACGGCGATTACACAACCGCGCAGGCTTTAGAAGCAAGAACAGCAAATACAGCAAATATCATTGCTAGCAATGTTGCTTCATTTGATTTTTTACCAACTGAAGCAGTCGCAAAAACTGAATGGGCAGCGGCTACAAAAGGCGGTTATTTAGATGCTACAGCATGGACAGCAACACCGAAATTAACAGGTAATGCTTCTTCGTTCGTATTAAGCAACGCAGGCGATAACGGCAAAACAGCTACATTTTCAGAAACAATCAATGGTTCACCATTCGCAACAGGTAACGGTTCTGTAAGTGAAGCGTTGACTTTTGTTGGTGCGACTAATGACACACTTGCTGTTAAACACACTGTTTCTGTTGCAAATGTACCATCAACGACAAATAACAATGCTGATAGCGCACTTGACGTACGCAACGAATCTTATGCTGAAAATTATGCTAAAGCTGGCGTAACATCTAACTATGTTCAAACAAATGCACATAAGTATGTGGAAGTAAATGGCAATCAATCGTTAAATAACGCATTTGCTGAAACTTACGCTTACAAAGATGCTGGTTTGACAATCAATTCAGCCGTTAAAACAACTTTAGCAAATACCGACTACATTAACGGTTCAGAAAGACTTGCGGAAAGTAAATCGGCTAATTATCACTATGCAAGCGCAACAGGTTCAGTTGATTATGTTGTCACTGATACTCGTAATTTGGCTCAAGCAGACCAAAGAACTTGGACAAATACTACGGTTACGAATGTTGCTAAATTTGAAGTAAAAGATTTAGTGAACAAAACAACTGTCACTGCAAGCGGTCTTGTTACAAGTACAACAACAAATCTTGCTGCAACGCAATTTGCACCAACTAACTCTAAATTTAATGTTTCTAGCGATCATTACAACTTAGACGTGAAAAATTTCGCCACTGGTGATGCAGCAAATACGAATGCGTTGTTAAGTCTTCTTGATTCAACTTCATCAACAGGTGACGTATTTAATTCTGCATTAGGCAACGGCGTTGTTCCAACTGCATTTAACAAATATGTTTCAGTTGCTACGGATACATTAACAGGCACTCAATTTGCTGACACGATTACTGTCAAAGACGTAGCTGGCGCAGTGGCAGGAACTTTCGTTGGTGGCAATGTGAACGCTGGTGCGGGTAATGACACAATTACTGGTAGCAAAGGTGATGACGTTTTAACTGGTGGCACAGGTGCTGACACATTCATTGTAACTGCTGGTAACGACACAGTAACTGATTTTGCACTTGGTTCAGACGCATTGACTGTCACAAAAGGAACAGGCACAGCGAAAGTGACAGTTAAATTTGCAGATGGCACATCAGCAGATTACAACGTTACTGCAAATGCAACAACAGATGTGATCATTCCCGCAGCAGCTAAAACTAAAGCTGATTTGGAAGCAATCGGTGGTGTTGCACCTGATACTATCAACTGGGTAGATACTGCTGGTGTTGATGATAATAAAGTGGGATCTGCTGGTAATGACACATTAGATGGTGCTGGTGGTAGTGACACGTTGAATGGTGCTGCTGGTAATGACATCTTAATTGGTGGTAAAAGTGCTGATCAATTAACTGGTGGTGCAGGAAGCGATACGTTTGTTTATAAAAACACTAACGAATCTAGCGTAAAATTCAAAAGCGTAGATACTATCACCGATTTCCAATCTGGAACTGACAAGATTGATTTGTCTGCGATTGATGCAGATGCAACAGCAACAGGTGATCAAGCGTTTGCATTCACTACCGCAGCATTTACCAATGCAGCTGAAGTGAAATTGAATGGTAGTGTATTGGAAGGTCATACTGCTGGTCATACGACTGTGGATTTCACTATCAATTTAACAGGCGTAACTTCTGTAGCAGCTACGGACTTCGTTCTGTAATGAGCTAGTTTTAGCTGTAATAAAAAACGCCTCTTCGGGAAACCGAAGGGGCGTTTTTGTATATCTGCCTGAAGATAATTAAGGATGAAACGCTAAACGATTGAGTTCTTTGAAATTAGCTAAATCATAAGCGTTAATTTGGTTGTTTGATAACGTAAACAAGCTGTCATCACCAACGCGAAAAATTCGATTTACAAAGTAGTTGTAATAGCTGTAATAACTTACATCTTTGCCATAATCAATCATCATACTCGCTGAAATAGGAAGTTGTGTCAGTTTTGCTTTCAACTCAAAACCCTTTTCAGGCGTAACATCGTAAATGTACGCACCTTGCCATTTCCCCACACCTGTTTGCCAAGGATTTGCGCTGTCAAAACCTTTTTCTAACTCGTAATAATCGACGGGAAAACCAAACAAATGTTTTTCGGCATCCCAATATAACGCTTTGTGATTGTATGTTAATTCGGTGCTTGTGCCTTTATCACCAATTTTGACGTTATACAATTCTTGTGGATTTTTCATGTCCGATACGTCAAACAATGCCATTTTTAAGCCTTGTGGAATAGCTGAATCACCATTTTGCACTGCATCATGACCGATACCAATTAAATGGTTTTCATCATACGGATGCAAATACTCACTATAACCAGGAATTTTTAATCCACCTGCGACAAACGGATTCGTCGGTTCAGTTAAATCAATTGCAAACAACGGATCGACTTGTTGGAAAGTCACAATGTAGGCGCGATTGCCCATAAAACGAACAGACTTAATACTCTCTCCTTTTGCTAAATTTTCAACTTTGCCAACATTTTGCATCGTTTTATCTAAGACGAAGAGTGAACTGTGTGATTGATTGCTGCCGCTATACCAACTTTGGGTTGTGGTAGCGATACGAAAATAATCGCCATTTTCATCCATTGAAAATTGATTTAACGCAGTGCCTTCCACTTCACCTGCTGCTGCAAAAGTGACGGCACCTTTATCGATACCAAATTTATAAATTTGCGTGGTGACGTTATTTTCAGTCGGGACAACGTCTTCACTGCCGCCAAAGTGATATTTCGAGGCGGATAAATACAAATTATTCAGCGAGGCATAAACCAATTCGCCTGCACCTAAATATCCTTTCGTTGAAATACTTTTTTCGGTATTTTCTAAATTCACACTCGTGACAATGACGTAATCAGGTTCAACAAAATCGGGAAAATAGGACAAGTTGCTTACTGACATCAGGCGTGTTGTCGTTTGCCCTGCTTTAGTTTCAATAATGGTGGGCAAGATATTTTCAGGTTTTATCGTTGCGGTTTCGTCACCATAAATGTAAGAACGCGGATAAGAACGCGATACAAAATACAACTCATCGCCAATTCGACGTGAATCTAAATAATCGCCATCAACTGAAACGTCACGAAGTAATTTCGGATTTGCATGATCGCTCACGTCGTAAATTAACGCGCGAGTTTGAGAATAGCCACCCCACCAACAGCAATAAGGAGATGCGATTTTACTGGTTAGCAAAGCAGATTGATTTGGTTCTCGTAAGTTTTGCCACGAAGTTCCCATGACAACTAATTTACTGCTTTGTATGAACAGACCCGATGGATTGAAATTATCTTTGGGTAAATCAATGCCTGCTGTTTGCGTCATTTCAAGAACAGGAAATCCTTTTACAACGCGAATTTGATTGTTAAAAATTTGATAGATGTAACCATCGTCCCCCACTTTTACAAGGTCGCTTTCGTCTACACCTTTTACTTGGATATTGGTATCAGAATGACTCACTGTTGAAGTTGAATCCGCCGCCACTTCACTTCCTTTATTTACAGGTGAGCTAGGCGTTACGCCAGAGATTGCTTCATCGACCATATAAATCGGATAACTATAAAACCGATTCGTCTTGTGTTGTTTGAGCAAATTCACTAGCGTTGCACGCGACGCAAGTCTTATAGGTTTAAGTTTTGCGGCGGCAGATTTTGTAGTGGGTGTCGCCACTGTTGTTGCCGCCATGACAGGTTGCGTTGCGACGAGAGCGGACAATAAACCACTTGAAATGAGTAACAACGTTTTATCTTTAGAATTTCGCATAACATGTACCTCAAAAATGAACAATAAAACAGCACCTCTCAGTTTTGAACTTTACGCTTTTTAGGTGAATTCGCAAGTATTCCAAATAAAAATACTCTCTGATAAATTTTGTCATTTTATGGCTGGTGCTATATGATTGCGCCTCTCCATTATTCCGCCTGTTGCAGGCTCTCAAATCGATTTTTTATGTATAAATATAATCACAACGATCAAATTCTCATTGAAGAACGAGTCGCACAATTTAGGCGGCAAACTCAGCAGTTTTTAAATGGCGAAATTTCAGATGAAGGCTATAAAAATTTACGGTTGCGTAACGGAGTCTACATTCAAAAGCACTCGCCAATGTTGCGCGTTGCGATTCCTTACGGCATTTTAAATTCAAAGCAAATCCATAAACTCGCGCATATTGCGAGAACGTATGATAAAGATTTTTGCCATTTTACGACGCGTCAAAACGTGCAATATAACTGGCCAAAATTAGAACAAATTCCTGATATTTTGGCAGAACTCGCACAAGTGCAAATGCACGCAATTCAAACTAGCGGGAATTGTATGCGTAACACAACCAGCGACCATTTAGCGGGTGTTTGCATTGATGAAATTGAAGACCCACGTCCTTATTGTGAATTGATTCGACAATGGACAACCTTACATCCTGAATTTGATTGGTTGCCGCGCAAATTTAAAATTGCCGTCAGCGGTTCACGCAACGATAGAGCGGCAACGCAATTTCACGACATCGGTTTGCATTTGGTTGAAAACGATCAAGGCGTTGTAGGTTTCAAAGTTTTAGTTGGCGGTGGGTTAGGGCGCACGCCTGTGATTGGACAAGTCATCAAACCGTTCTTAGAAAAGAAACATTTGTTGTCTTATTTAGAAGCCATTTTGCGAATTTACAATTTATTCGGTCGCCGTGATAACAAATACAAAGCGAGAATTAAAATTTTAGTGCGCGAAACAGGCTTAGATGAATTTTCTGACATGGTTGAACAAGAATGGGCAATCATTCGAGATAATTTAGAAGTCAGTGATGAACGTTTTGCCGCGTTAAAAACACATTTCGAGCCGTTTGATTACGACAAAAAAGCCGCTCAAAATTTAACCTTTGAACAATATCAGCATGAAAACAAAGCCTTTGCAACCTGGGTGAAATACAACACTCTCGAACATAAAGTGGCAGGTTATCGTGTTGTGTTTTTATCGCTCAAACCTCGCGACGTGGCACCTGGTGATTTAACGTCAGCACAACTCGATGCGATTGCGGATTTAGCAGAGCGTTACAGTTTTGGCGAAGTGCGTAGCACGCATCGACAAAACTTGGTGTTTGCTGATGTCAAACAAGCGGATTTATTTCAATTATGGCAATTGCTATCAGCATTAAATTTAGCAACGCCAAATATCGGCACTGCAACAGACATAATTTGCTGCCCAGGTTTAGATTTTTGTGAACTCGCCAACGCAGGTTCAATTGGTATTGCGAAAGAAATCAACGAAATTCTTGATGACCTTGATTATTTGCACGACATTGGTGATGTGAATATCAATATGTCGGGCTGTATGAACGGTTGCGCTCATCAAAGCGTTGGGCATATTGGTATTTTAGGTGTCGATAAAAAAGGCGTGGAATGGTATCAAATCACGCTTGGTGGCTCATCTTCAAATGAAGCGGCAATTGGTGAACGTTTAGGCGCAGCCGTTGCTAAAGATGAAATCGCACCCGCCATCGATACGATTTTAAAAGTCTATATTGAACAGCGTTTAGAAGAAGAATCCTTCTTAGAAACTGTCAATCGTGTTGGTCTCGAACCCTTTAAGGCAAAAGTTTATGCAAATCATTAAAAATAATCAGCTTATCGAAAATCATTGGACATATTTAGAAGACGATGCGCCTGTTGCAACGGGAAACATTTGTGTGTCGCTTGCGCGTTGGCAAGCTGAAAAAGGCGAATTGTCAAAACATGCGGGTAATTTAGGTGTGCGACTTTCATCAACTGACGACATTGCGTCGTTAGGTTCTGATTTAGGTTTGTTTGCGTTAATTGAATTGAATTTTGAAAACTTTGCGGATGGACGCAGTTTTACGCAAGCCTATTTATTGCGGAATCGTTATGGTTTTCAAGGTGAAATTCGCGCGGTGGGTAGTTATTTAGCCGACCAAGCCTTTCAGTTGTCGCGCGTTGGCGTAAACGGATTTAATCCCGAAAAATTGCAACAAACACACGCCACATTGAATGATTTTACGGTGTTTTATCAGTAAAATTTAAGCATCAAAAAAGCCGCGTGAAATAGACATTTCACGCGGCTTTTTTGTTTTTCAATGCTTACTCTATCACATGCGCCCACATGTCATATTCGTCAGCGTCTTCAATTTCAACTTGCACAAATTCACCCACTTTCAAATGCGTTGCACCGTCGATGAAAACTTGTCCGTCAATTTCAGGCGCATCCGCTTTACTGCGTGCCACGGCACCTTCTTCAACGACTTCATCAATTAACACTGTTTCAACCCGTCCAATTCGACGTTGCAAACGGTCTGCGCTGATGTGTGCTTGATGCGCCATGAAACGCGCTAAACGTTCTTGTTTCACTTCTTCTGCAATTTGGTCAGGCAAATCATTTGCTGCCGCGCCTTTAACAGGCGAATAAGCAAACGCGCCAACGCGGTCTAATTGCGCTTCGCTTAAAAAGTCTAAAAGCTCTTCAAATTCGCTTTCGGTTTCACCTGGAAAACCAACAATAAATGTGCTGCGTAACGTGATGTCAGGGCAAATTTCACGCCACGCTTTGATGCGCGTTAAATTATTTTCGGTTGCCGCAGGGCGTTTCATAAGTTTCAAAATGCGCGAATTCGCATGCTGAAAAGGAATATCCAAATATGGCAAAATCTTCCCTTGCGCCATCAACGGAATGACATCATCGACATGTGGATATGGATAAACATAGTGCATTCGCACCCAAATGCCTAAATCGCCCAGCGCATCCGCTAAATCATAAAAACGGGTTTGATATGTTTTATTTTTCCAATCACGTGGTGCATATTTCAAATCCAAGCCGTAAGCACTGGTATCTTGAGACACAACGAGTAACTCTTTCACACCTGCATTCGCTAAATTTTCGGCTTCACGCAAAACTTCATCAATCGGACGGCTCACCAAATCACCGCGCATCGAGGGAATAATGCAGAACGTGCAACGATGATTGCAGCCTTCAGAAATTTTCAAATACGCATAATGGTCAGGCGTGAGTTTGATACCTTGCGGTGGCAATAAATCTAAAAACGGTTGATGTGGCGCAGGTAGATATTCATGAACCGCAGCAACCACTTCATCAAAAGCGTGTGCGCCAGTCACTTTTAAAACTTGTGGATGTTTGGCGCGGATTTCGGCTTCTCTTGAACCTAAACAACCTGTGACAATGACTTTACCGTTTTTGGCGATGGCTTCACCGATACTGTCGAGCGATTCTTCCACGGCTGAGTCAATGAAACCACAAGTATTTACGACCACCAAATCGGCATTTTCGTAAGTGGGAGAAACTTGATAACCTTCTGTGCGTAGCGTCGTTAAAATACGTTCGCTGTCAACTAACGCCTTTGGACAACCTAAACTAATAAAACCAATTTGTGGTGCGCTCATTTGCAAAAATCCATAAAAAATAGTTAAAAACAGGTGGAATTGCGCGAAATTATAACACGCACAGAAAAATGATTTTTATCGGTAGCGGTGTTAGAATTCAAGCCATTACTAGAAAACAAGTTGAATTCACCGATGACGATTAAACCGCATTCTCCTCCTGCCATTGAATTTAAAAGTAGCACTTTTTCAGTGCCTGTTTTGAGCCTTGCTAGCAATGATTTTGTGCTTATTGAGCAATTACTCAATGAAAAAATAAAACTTGCTCCTGAATTTTTTAAGCACTCACCTGTTATTGTCGATTTAAGTGAAGTGAATAAAAAACAATTGGCATTAGAGTTTGATGAGTTAGTTGAAATTATTCACAAAGTGGATTTGTTTGTGATTGGTATTCGTGGTGGCAATGAAGCACAACAAGAACAAGCCATTGATTTAGGAATTCCTGTTAACACGTCACCGACAAGTGATGTAAAAATCGATACGGCAAAATCAAAAACAATTAAAGCTCCAACGAGTGACGAATTTGTTGAAAGCGATTCGACTACGATAACAATTACTAAACCTATTCGTTCAGGACAGCGCATTTATTCGCACGGCGATTTAATCGTTTTAGCGCAAGTTGGCGCAGGCGCAGAAATTTTAGCCGAGGGAAACATTCACGTTTATGGCACATTACGCGGCAGAGCGTTAGCAGGCGTTCAAGGCAATACCGAAGCACGAATCTTTTGCTCAGATTTGCAAGCTGAACTGATTTCAATTGCAGGGAATTATAAAATTAGCGATGACATTCACGGCGCAGTACCGAATACACCTGTTCAAATTTATTTACAAAAAAATACATTAGTCGTTAAACCGATTGTTTAACGAACAACTTACCAAATTATTAGGAGGATATTTAAGTGGCACGAATTATTGTTGTAACGTCGGGGAAAGGTGGAGTAGGTAAAACAACCACTAGCGCAGCGATTTCAATGGGACTTGCAAAAAAAGGAAACAAAACCGTTGTTATCGATTTTGACGTAGGTTTGCGTAATTTGGATTTGATTATGGGTTGCGAACGCCGCGTCGTGTACGACATTATTAACGTAATAAATGGTGAAGCGACGTTGAATCAAGCGTTAATTAAAGACAAAAATTGCAACTTACTTTCGATTTTGCCTGCGTCTCAAACACGCAACAAAGATGCTTTAACGCTTGAAGGTGTGGAAAAAATCCTCGAAGAGTTGTCGAAAGACTTTAAATATATCGTTTGCGATTCTCCCGCTGGCATTGAAACAGGCGCACATTTAGCGATGTATTTTGCTGATGATGCGTTTGTTGTGACGAATCCTGAAGTCTCATCCGTTCGAGATTCGGACAGAATGCTGGGCATTCTTTCAAGTAAATCACGCAGAGCAGAGCGTGGCGAAGAACCCATTAAAGAGTATTTATTGTTATCGCGTTATTCACCAGAGCGTGTGAAATCAGGCGAAATGCTTAGCTTAGAAGACGTGCAAGATATTTTATCGTTGCATTTATTGGGCGTTATTCCTGAATCAAAATCTGTTTTAACCTCGTCAAATGCGGGTATGCCAGTGATTCTTGATGAAAAAAGTGATGCAGGACAAGCCTACGATGACATTGTGGCGCGTTATTTAGGTGAAAACAGACCGCATCGTTTTATTGATGATAAGAGTGGTTTCTTTAGGAAATTATTCGGAGGCAAATAAAATGAGTCTACTGGACTATTTCAGAACATCTAAAGCCAGTTCGGCTTCGCTTGCAAAAGAGCGATTGCAGATTTTGGTTGCTTACGAACGTAGTTCGGATAAGCAACCGTCTTATTTGCCCGAATTGCAAAAAGAATTACTTGCCGTGATTCAAAAGTACGTCAACGTAAATAAAGATGCAATGACAATCAATTTAGAACAAAACGATAATCGAGAAACGTTAGAACTCAATATCGTTTTGCCTGATGCTCATCCTGTTTAAGCTATGAAAAACATGAAATTGTTAGTCGTTTTTGTCTGTACACTTGCCATGCTTTCGGGTTGTAGCGCGAAAAAAAATGTCGGTGCAAATACCCAAATGCTAGAGCGTCGAACAACTGACCAAGCTGAAATCGACAAAGATGTTGAAACTCACATTAAAGAAGAATTGCGTGATGATGAGCAAATTCGCCGTTTTTCTCATGTGAATGTGTATGTGTATAACGGTGCGGCGTTGCTCACAGGCGAAGCCATGAATGAAGCGATAAAATCACAAGTTATCGAAATGGTACGAATTGTCAAAGGCGTGCGAATGGTGCATGACAATTTGATTGTTGATTATCCAAGCGACAATTTATCGCGAGCAAACGATCGCCGTATTGCTCAAAACATTCGCCAAGCATTAAGACAAATTCATGATTTGCCTAATTTTGATCCTTCATTGATTAAAATTGTAGTAGAACAAAGTAGCGTTTATTTGATGGGGCGTGTGCATCGAGATGAAGGGACGGTTGTGATTAACGTGGTTCGTCTTGATCCTGATATTCGTCAGCTTGTGACTGTTTTTGATTATATGGATTGACAAAAAAGGGCGGATTTTAAATCCGCCCCGCGTGCTTATTTGCTGGTATGTGTAAAAGCACCATCCCAGTTTTCTTCAGGCGGCGTTTCACGGTAATGTTCAATACGTTCCAAATAAATTTTGTACAACTTATCATCGGGTTTTAAATCATGTAATTGATGAAAAACCGCTTCAGATTTATCCCAAAGTTGCTGCCGATAATCGGACAATGCTTGATGTACTAAATCCAAAAGCGTTTGCTGTTCAGGTGACACGTCCGCTAATTCACCAATCGGTTCATAAATCGTAATCGGTTTATTTTTCCCTTTTACTCGAACCCGATCGAGTTCTCGATAAGCAAATTCAGGTGCCGCTGCAAGCGTGGATTCACTCACAATCATTTTTACACCATATTGTTTAGTTAAACCTTCAAGGCGCGAACCTAAATTTACCGTGTCGCCCATAACGGTGTAAGCAATACGAAATTGCGACCCCATGTTGCCAACAACCATCGGCCCAGTGTTCAAACCAATTCCTAAATCGACAGCAGGCCAATTTTTGGCTTTGAAACTCTCGTTAATGGCGGTGAGCGATTTAATAACATCTAAGCCAGCTTTCACCGCTAAAGAAGCATGTTTATCTGTTGGAATCGGTGCGCCCCAAAACGCCATAATCGCGTCACCAATATATTTATCAATCGTACCTTTATGATGATGAATAACGTGCGTAACAGGCGTTAAAATCTCGTTAATCAAATTACATAAATCTTGCGGATCGTCCATCGCTTCCGAAATTGTCGTGAAACCACGCACATCTGAGAAGAACACCGTCATGACGCGATTTTCACCTTTCAAGGTAAATTCATCGTCAGTTTTACTCATTTCTTCTACTAATTCGTTTGGAATATATTGCCCAAAAATGTTACCGAGTTGTTTTTTCTTACGACTTTCAAAGAAAAAACCAAAAAATAATTGCAAGCCATAAAGTAATGAAAACAACATCAATGGCGTGGCTAATCGAGTATCTAAATTATGAACTGTCCAAACATGAAAATTTAATGCAGTGACAATACTTGCAATACTTAGGAAGAATATCGCTGATGCTACAACGCCTAAACGTGGAAAAATGAGCATCGCTAAAATCGCTAAAAAGACCAACTCCATTGCTTCGGCAGCGATAATGTACGTTGGACGTGAGCGGACTGTTTGATCAAGTAAGCCGCTCAAAATGTTGGCATGAACTTCGACCCCTGCATAAATGTTTTGTACAGGCGTTGAACGTAAATCTAGCAAACCTGCTGCTGAGGTGCCGACAATCACGATTTTGTCTTTTAACTGAGAAACATCGGCAACACCATTTAATATGTCAGTTGCTGAAACATAAGGAAAACTCCCTTGCCGCCCACGAAACGGTACTAATAAATTACCTTCAGCATCGACGGGAACTTTAAAACCTGCAAGCGAAATGGCTTCTAAACGCGAATCGCCATAATCGTCGCTGGTAATAAATTCAACGTCAGGCATTCCCATCACTTGACGCAAAATCGACAGCGACAACGTGCTATAAAGCTGGTCTTTATATTGTGTCACCATCGGCAAACGGCGATAAACACCATCTTCATCAACATTTGAATTATTTAAATAACCTCCCAAACCTGTTGCTGATTGCAATTGCGGCAAATTACCAACATAACTGCGTGCTTGAAAAAGGAACGATGAAAATTCATGTCCTTTTGCGCTAGCTAATGGTTGCGGCAAAAGTCCTAATTCGTTATTGGCTTCTTCGTGATGACTTAAAAAATAGCCCATCACAACAGGACGATTTTTTAAACTTTGTGCGAATTTGTCATCAAACGATAATTCGGGACGAACTTTTTCAATAGCTGATAAAAACTTACTGTCTTGTTGTAAATCCGTTTTGGCTAATTTATCGAGTGCATCCATGCCGCCGCTCGTATCCGCTTCGGAAAACACAACGTCGAATCCCAATACTTTTGCACCGTAATAATCAAAAACCATGTCCATTAAATACGCGAGCTTGTCTCTGCGCCAAGGCCAATGTCCTTCTTGCGCTAAACTTTTTTCATCGATGTCTAAAATGACAATGCGGTCATCAATGGTATTTGGCATGGTCATTCGCAAGCGTAAATCGTACAAAATGTTTTCGACACGCTGCATAGTAGGAATTTGAAATTGCCCAGCAGTATGTCCTAAAAACACCATTGTCAAAATGATGCACAACATCCACTGATACGTTTTGAGCCACTTACTGCTTAATTTCATGGAATTTTCTCACTACTTTCAAAAGTTAAATTAACAACATTTTCAGACTGTTAATTTACACTATTTTCAACAATAATGCGGTACGCGTAACCATAATAAAACGGTTTATGACAACAAATTACCAAATTATTCTTTGTACTTTTCCGAGCTTTGAACTTGCACGGCAATGCGCTCAGAATTTAGTGACTCAAAAATTAGCGGCTTGTGTAAACATTTTGCCTGCAATGACTTCGGTCTATGCGTGGCAAGGCGAAATCGAAATCGCGCAAGAGCATTTACTAATTATCAAAGCACAGGCAAATTACTACGCGCAAATTGAAAATTGGTTAAAATCGAATCATCCTTATGAAATACCTGAAATTA
>JAQTOT010000184.1 GCA_028713145.1 Methylococcales bacterium | reverse complement strand
AAACCGCGTTCGATTTCGTCTTTAATTTCCGCGTATTGGGCTTTGAGGTTGACCATTGGGATCATATTTTTTCCTAATTCAGTAGTTTTGTAATTTCAATTGCAGTTGCTAACGCTAAACGCGCCGCTTCGCCTGTGACTAAAGGTTGTTTGCCTGTTTGAATACAATCGACAAATTGTTCAATTTCAGCCAATAACGCATCGCTGGTTTCAAAGGTCGCTTCTTCACTCAAAATTTCAGGCACACCTGGAAACATTTCTTTTTCACCCGTGCGATATTTTTGCAGAATCCGATTTTGAAAATCGACTGACGCATACGAACTGGGACGAAATAAACGCATTTTACGTTCAAGTTTCATGCTGATTCGACTTGCGGTGACGTTGGCAACGCAACCATTTTCAAAGGTTAAACGCGCATTGGCAATGTCTGTGCCTTTGGTTAAAACAGCAGTGCCGCTGGCATCGATTTTGATTACTTTGGAATTCACCAACGCCAAAATAATATCAATGTCATGAATCATTAAATCTAAAACCACGCTCACATCATTAGCGCGAGGATTAAACGGCGATAAACGGTGCGATTCGATAAACAACGGTTTTTCGTCTTTGTCTAACGCTAAAACCGCAGGATTAAAGCGTTCTAAATGCCCAACTTGCAAAATGAGATTTTTTTCTTTCGCAATCGCAATCAATTCATCAGCTTGTTCAACTGTTGCGGTAATGGGTTTTTCGATTAAAACGTGTGAACCTGCATTTAAAAAATCTTTGGCAACTTGATAATGCAATGTCGTCGGTACAACGATGCTGACAGCATCAACTTTTCCTAATAATGACGTGTAATCCGTTAAGGCTTGCGTACCATTTTCATCAGCAATTTTTGCCGCCGTTTCCGCATTGGTATCCACAACTGCAACCAATTCACATTGCGGTAAATTTGCGTATTTTTGCGCGTGAAATTTACCCAAATAGCCCGTACCGATAACGGCACATTTTAATTTTTGCATTTACTAATCCTTAAAATAATTCGATTTCGCCGCCGTCATCATTTTGTGCGGCAACCAATTCAGGGGTATTTTCAAAAAGAACAACCTGATTTCGACCATGTTCTTTTGCGTAATAAAGGGATTTGTCAGCTCTGTCGAGTAACGCACTGGGCATTGCGGCATTATCGATGTGTGTTACGCCAATACTGACAGTGACTTTGCCAACGGTTGGAAAATGGTATTCTTCAACAGTTTCACGAAACCGATTGAACGCACCAAGCGCAGTTTCTTGTGTTGCCAAATTTAAAACGACGACAAATTCTTCGCCACCAAAACGGAATAAAAAATCGTTGTAGCGAAATTTTCGTCCCATTAACTGACTAAAAATTAACAACACTTCATCGCCGTACAAATGCCCAAAATCATCATTCACACGTTTGAAATGGTCAATGTCTAAAATTGCTAGCCACGAACTTTTGTCATGAAGTTTGTCCATAACAGGATGCTGGGCATAATGCTGACAAACTTGCATCAAACGTGCATCAAGCGATTGTCGATTGGGTAACGTAGTCAAAACATCGCGCTCTTTTGCGTCGTGTAAAATGACCAAGTTTTGATAAATCGTGCGTAAATTTTGCAACGTTTCAAGTGTTGAGGTTTCTAATTTACCTTCGACAAGTATCGATCTATCAGGGCCATTTCCACCTTTTACCGTGAGAATTGCCCATGAATACACACCGTTTGCATTGACCTCACTTGTTGAAATTCCAATAACGTGAGCGGCATCATGAACGTGTGGATTATCTGCCGAATCATCTTCTTTTGTGAAATCAAGTGGAAAACGGCGAATCAGACGCTCATCAATGCTCACACCGTCAGAAACTTTACGTTGATGATTATAAATTTCGTAACCACTTGCTCGTATTACATTTGGATTTTCTTGCAAGATATTTAAAAATTCATGCGTGAGCGATTGATAATCTTGTTGTGCAGTTAAACGCGATAGCCACGAAAAAATTTGATTCGTCGTTAAAAAGCTCATAAATGATACTCAAAATTTAGAATGAAGCCGTTTAAAAGGGAAAGTATTGTAACAGTTCTCATCGCTTATTTGGCTCAAATCCGTGTCTTGATGAAACGTATTTTTTGAGTAAATGTGCAAATTCATCACGCGAAATTTCTTCCGCGCCCAAACTCACTAAATGCTGCGTATGAACTTGGCAATCGATAAGTTGAAAGTCGCGCATTTTCAAATAATTCACACAATGTGCGAAAGCGATTTTTGACGCATCGCTGACAGTGTGAAACATGGATTCGCCAAAAAACACTTTGCCCAACGCCACACCGTATAGACCACCCACTAATTCGCCGTGTTGCCACGCTTCAAAGGAATGAGCGAACCCTTCTCGATGCAATTTTGAATAAGCTGCCTTCATGTCTTCGCTAATCCATGTTCCTTCTGCATTAGCACGCAATTCAGAGCATTTTGAAATGACTAAATCAAACGCTTGATTTACGGTGACATCGAATTTATTTTGACGAATTGTTTTGGCAAGCCGTTTTGAAATCTGCAATTTGTCGGGAAATAAAACAAGGCGTGGATTTGGCGACCACCACAAAATCGGGTCGCCATCGTTAAACCAAGGAAAAATACCTTGCGAATACGCATTAACTAATCGTTCACTCGATAAACATCCGCCGACAGCTAGCAAACCGTTTGGGTCACGCAACGCTTTTCGCAAAGGAGGAAACGGTTGAGCGGGATTATTTTCGTCGAGTTGCGCGAGCTGCATTTTAACCGTGGCTGTCTAAGAATCTTTCTACGTCGAGTGCCGCCATGCAGCCTGAGCCTGAAGAGGTAATGGCTTGTTTATACACAGAATCCATGACATCACCTGCGGCAAAAACACCTTCGACGCTCGTTGCGGTTGCGTTACCTTCAATGCCACTTTTAACTTTGATATAACCGTGATTCATATCGAGCTGTCCCGCGAAAATTTCGGTGTTCGGCGTGTGACCAATCGCAATGAAGACACCATGTACGTCGATTTCTTTAGTTGAACCATCTTTGTTTTTGATGCGAATGCCCGTCACGCCCATATCGTCACCCAACACTTCGTCGAGTTCACTAAGCCATTCGATTTCGACATTGCCATTTTTCGCTTTTTCTAACAGTTTATCGGCAAGAATTTTTTCGCTGCGGAATTTGTCACGGCGATGAATAACGGTCACTTTTGACGCGATATTTGCCAAATACAAGGCTTCTTCAACGGCGGTATTGCCGCCACCGATTACGGCTACAGGTTTATTGCGATAAAAAAATCCGTCGCATGTTGCACAGGCCGAAACGCCGCGCCCTTTAAAAGCTTCTTCGGATTCTAAACCTAAGTATTGCGCGGATGCGCCTGTTGCAATAATTAACGCATCGCAAGTGTATTCGCCATTGTCACCGCTTAATTTGAACGGACGTTGTGACAAATCGGTTTTGTTAATGTGGTCGAAAATAATTTGCGTGTTAAAACGTTCAGCGTGTTGTTGCATTCGCGCCATCAAATCAGGTCCTTGCACGCCCTCCACGTCACCAGGCCAATTATCGACTTCTGTTGTGGTAATGAGTTGTCCGCCTTGTTGCATTCCCGTGATGATGACAGGATTTAAATTCGCGCGAGCTGCGTAAATAGCAGCGGTATAACCCGCAGGTCCCGAGCCTAAAATTAACAATGAATGGTGTTTTATAGTCGTCATGAAGCATCTCCAAAAGAAAAATTAAAAATAACTTTCCAAATTATGACGATGAATTGAGTCAGTCACAAATTTTGTGAACATGTGTTGATACAAAATCCGCTTCGATTTAACTCGAAGCGGAGGATTTGATTAGCCGTGTTTAGGCTTTTTCGAGGAGATATTTTTTGTGACAACAGCAACGGTGACAGGTTTCGCTGTTGATTTTTCAGCCTTTACAGCTGTTTTGTTTTTATCTGTGAGGTTTTTATTTTTCTCACTGACTTTTTTCGCTAATTCAGCAACGTGATTGGGAATTTTTATTGATTTTCCTTTCTCATCATTTTTGCTGTTTGCGGCGACTTTTGCTGATTTCTTATTATCATTTTTATCAGGCTTTTTCGCTGTCAATAAAGCTTTCACGCTTTGCTTGGGTTCTGCTTTTGCAACCGTTTTAATGTGTTGTTCGTGTTTAACCGCAGGTTTTGCATCCAAATACACCGCTGTACTTTCATCTTCGTCAGCATTAAACCCTTCATTAACCCATTCTTCAAACGGCAATTGTGCTAGGTTTTCTTTGAATGATTCCGCTTTTGCGACAGGAATTAACAAGCGTCTTGGCCCTGCACCTTCAGGTGCTGTTTTCGATTTATTAAATGCGGGGTTCAATTTCAAAAAATCGTGCAACGACATGTTTGCCATTTCAGCCGCTTTGCTTAAATTCAACTGCGAATCTAAATTTACGACTTCGAAATACGGTTTATTTGGAATGTGATGCAAATTCACGTTGTAATCGTCAGCATTAGCAAAAATTTTTGCAATCGCTAGCAATTTCGGTACATAGTTTGCAGTTTCCTCAGGCATTCTCAGCGACCAATAATCAGTCGGTAAATTATGACCTTCATTGCGTTCAATCGATTTTTTAACGTTCCCTTTGCCCCAATTGTAAGACGCAAGGGCAAGTAGCCAATCACCATCAAAGGTTTCGCCAAGTTGTTTCAAATAAGTGGTTGCGGCTTTAGTTGACGCATACACATCGCGTCGCCCGTCATACCAAGAATTTTGCTGTAAGCCAAACATTCGACCTGTTCCAGGCATAAATTGCCACAAACCAGAGGCTTCAACGCGCGAACTTGCATTGGGTTGGAATGCACTTTC
>JAQTOT010000183.1 GCA_028713145.1 Methylococcales bacterium | reverse complement strand
TTATTTTAAGCATTACCTTGTGGCTGTGGGGAACGGTGTTATTTGCTAATTTTGCCGAAGCGGTTGCCGAAGGGCGAAGCAAAGCGCAAGCCTCATTTTTACGAAGCGCAAAGCGTGATATTTCGGCAAAAAAATTACCGCCACTTTCGCAGGGTTCGAGTTATGTCGATGTTTTGCAAAACTTTACTCACGTTGCCAGCCCACAATTAAGACGCGGCGATATTATTTTGGTTGAAGCAGGCGATTTTATTGCAGGTGATGGCGAAGTGATTGAAGGCGTGGCATCGGTCGATGAAAGTGCAATTACGGGTGAAAGTGCGCCTGTGATTCGTGAATCAGGTGGTGATTTTAGTTCGGTTACAGGCGGCACGCGCGTTTTATCGGATTGGCTTATTGTGCGAATTACCGCAAATCCTGGTGAATCGTTTTTAGACCGCATGATTTCAATGGTTGAAAACGCCAAACGTCAAAAAACACCGAATGAAATTGCCTTAACCATTTTGTTAGTGGCATTGACGTTAGTTTTCTTAATGGCAACGGTGACGTTATTGCCGTTTTCATTGTATGCCGTCGAAATTTCAGGTTCTGGCAGTCCGATTACGATTACCGTGTTAGTGGCGTTACTTGTTTGTTTAATTCCAACCACGATTGGCGGCTTACTTTCTGCCATTGGCGTGGCGGGAATTGGTCGGATGATGCAAAAAAATGTCGTGGCAACATCAGGCAAAGCCGTTGAAGCGGCGGGCGATATTGATGTGTTGATGCTCGACAAAACGGGAACCATTACGCTCGGAAACCGTCAAGCCTCTGCGTTTATCAATGTGCGTGGTGTGAACGACAGAGGACTTGCCGACGCCGCGCAATTAGCGTCTCTTGCAGACGAAACCCCCGAAGGTCGCAGTATTGTGGTGTTAGCAAAACAACGTTACGGCTTGCGTGAACGTGATGTGCATTCATTGGGTGCAACGTTCGTGCATTTCAGCGCACAAACGCGCATGAGTGGCGTAAATATGGAAGGGCGACAAATTCGCAAAGGTGCAGCGGAAGCGATTCGCGCGTATGTGGAAGAATTGGGCGGTTCGTTTCCACCTGATTTGAACAAAATGGTTGATGACGTGGCGCGTCGTGGCAGTACACCGCTTGTTGTTGCAGAAGGTACGCGCGTTTTGGGTGTGATTGAACTGAAAGATATTGTGAAAGGCGGCATCAAAGAACGTTTTGCCGAATTACGCGAAATGGGCATTAAAACCATCATGATTACGGGTGATAACCGTTTGACTGCGGCGGCAATTGCGGCTGAAGCGGGGGTTGATGATTTTCTTGCCGAAGCCACGCCCGAAGCCAAACTCAAATTGATTCGTCAATATCAAGCCGAAGGACGTTTAGTTGCCATGACGGGGGACGGTACAAACGATGCGCCAGCATTGGCGCAAGCCGATGTAGCTGTGGCGATGAATAGTGGCACACAAGCCGCGAAAGAAGCGGGCAATATGGTGGATTTGGATTCTAACCCGACAAAATTGATTGAAATTGTGGAAACGGGAAAACAAATGCTCATGACACGCGGCGCGTTGACGACGTTTAGTATCGCAAACGATGTCGCAAAATACTTTGCCATTATTCCAGCGGCGTTTGCGACAACTTATCCCGTTTTGAATGTATTGAATGTGATGGAACTCGCCACGCCTGCGAGTGCGATTTTGTCGGCGGTGATTTTTAACGCTTTGGTGATTATCGCTTTGATTCCGATTGCGCTAAAAGGCATTAGCTATAAACCCGTGAGTGCGGCGACATTGCTACAAAACAATTTACTGATTTACGGCGTAGGCGGTTTGATTGTGCCATTTATCGGCATTAAAGCCATCGACCTTATTTTGGTCACATTCGGTTTAGTTTAAGGAGCTTGTCATGATTAAGCATTTAAAACCTGCTCTCATTTTATTTTTAGCATTGAGCGTTTTAACAGGCGTTGTTTATCCGCTCGTTGTGACCGTTTTAGCGCAAGCGATTTTTCCCGAACAAGCAAATGGCAGTTTGTTGACCAACGGCAAAGGAAAAATCATTGGTTCAGAATTGATTGGTCAACAGTTCAGTGAGCCAAAGTATTTTTGGGGCAGACCGTCCGCGACTTCGCCAAATGCGTACAACGCTGCCGCGTCGAGTGGTTCAAATTTAGGCACAAATAATCCTGCGTTAGTGGATGCGGTCAAAGCTCGCATTGAAGCGTTAAAAGCGGTTGACCCAGAAAATAAAACATCTGTTCCTGTGGATTTAATTACCGCATCGGGCAGTGGATTAGACCCGCATATCAGTATCGCGGCGGCAAATTATCAGGTTCATCGTGTGGCAAAACATCGTCATGTTCAGCCAGAAAAACTCCGTGCGTTGATTGAAGAAAATACCGATTCGCGCCAACTTGGTTTTTTAGGTGAGCCGCGCGTGAATGTGTTGAAGTTGAATTTAGCGTTGGACACGCTTTAAGAGTGATGCGCTAAACAAAAAATGTTTGTTCCCCATGTAAGCGCATATCTTTCTAAACGGCATGGTTTTAAAAGAGTGCGCTATTCATTTCCACGAACGATGCTAGACGGATTGAATTCATTGCCGCGTTTTTCTACCCATTCCGCGTTATCCGCCATTAAATTATCGAGCATTTGAATAAATTTTTGATATGCCATTTTTATTTCTTCTGGCGTTGTTTTTTCATCGGCTCGATTTTTATAAACTCGTTCCGCCAAAATCTCCAACTTCCCTACGGTAATTTTGTTGCCAATTCGAGCTAATGGAAACAGCATTCGTGGACTGATTAAATCTAAATTAAAACTAGAATACATAAAATGAGGCGAACCATCACCAATTAACGGTGGCAAATACTCAGAGTCTTTCAATTCTAATTCCTTGTATTTGCTCAAGCATGGAATAGTTGACCGAACTAATAACGTCGTGGGTTCATGTGCATTTCTAGTAATCAACTTCGCTAAACAATAAGGTCGAAGCATTTCCTCTTTAATAGGTTCTTCGTTTATATTTTTACTGAGTTTTACTATTGCGAATTTATATTCATTTTCTATCAGTTCAAGGTAAGCCGATTTAAAACCATGTTCTTTTAATTTTAAAAACGCGCTTACTAACGGATAGACAATATCAATGCCGTGCCATTCTTTCAGTATCAGTTGAAGAACGGAGTTAGGATGTTCTTCTAAAATTTTATCTAGTTTTATTTTAGTTTCAGAAGGTTCGGCTGGAATCTTTCTACTTAAGGTTGGGTTATATAAATTATCGTCATTACAAACAATTATAGTGTCGTAATTTTTCAATTCATTTATAGGTTTCAATTCCTCATTATTATTTATTGTGATATTGCGTTTATACAACGTCCAATCCAGAAAGTAGTTTGGAGATTGCCATTTTTGATATTTGTATTCTATTGCTATTTTAATTTTTTCAGGTTCATCAAGTTGTTCATAATACTTTTTTCCTTCATCGTTTTTTTCATCGAAAAATTCTCGAATCGCTTTATAGACACGCTCGTGTAATTCAGGGAGTTTATCTTCTTTAAATTTATTACGGCTGATATTGAGTATTTTATCCGCTTCGGCATCTAAGAAATTTGCACTAGCTCTGAAAAAATTTAGGGTAGATGTTACGTTGAAAATTATCTTTCCCCATCTATACGAGTATTGAGTATTTGATTCAAAAGATAACTCCGTTAATTCCAGTTCCTGCTCTTTGGAATAGTAATAAAAACCGTTGTTTTCTTTTTCTGTTGCAGACAAATTTTGAGGTTCATCTTCAGCAAATGTGAACGTTCCCGACATAAGAGAATTATCAAAAAAATCAGAAATTCCATCGGCAATTTTAAAAATATGAAAATCAGTTGAATGGTCAGTTAATCCGTCATGATTCTGGAAGGCTTTTGTGATGCGACCATCTGTTTCTTGATAGCTAGGAGAACTTTCTTTATGTGCCTTATAAACAAAACTCAACTGACAACCATAACGCGAAAAATCCCAAGGACTAACGGTTAATGACTTTTCTTTTCTATTGGAATTCGGCGGCAATTCAATTGTTTTTTGTTCGCCGATAATTTGAAAGTAAATGTTGCCATGTTCTGTGTTATTGGTTGGATTAGTTAGGTTAATAACTAATGTTTCACCAGTATCAATACTGCGAGTTTCAATAATCACTTCGTCCGTTAATAAAAATACGCTGTGAAAACCAATGCCAAAAATACCCGATGGTTTCATCCAAATAGGCATTTTTTCAGCAATAGCTCTTTTCTTATGATTCTTTTTTGAGCTACCCATCGACATTAAAAATTCTAAATCGTGCCGTGATATTCCCGTTCCTTGGTCGGTAATGGTAATGCGCCAATAATTGAATTGGTCTTCTTCGTTTTCCTTTTCCTTTTCTATTTTTACGTCAAGCGGATATTTTTTGAGAATTTCACGGACGGTTTCATCACGCGGCGCACTATCGCGTTTAATAAATGATGTTGGTTTGGGATTAGTATCTTCACCATGTTCACGCCATATCCGAATCAATGTGGCATCAACGGCATTTTGCAGTAATTCACGCATTGCCTGTTCTTTACCGTTATAAAGCCCCGCACCTTGTAACAATTCAAACATACGGTCACGGTCGAGCGTAAATTGTGGGCGTTTGTCTTCACTGAATACTTGCCAGTCTTTTAAATGGGCTTTTAAATCGCCCACCGAAGGCAATAATCCAAAATCACGAGACGGAACAATATCAAACCATTTGCCCATTTGGTTTTTAATTTCTTCGCGCAACCAACCAAACCATTTTGTGGTTTCAATATAGCTTTCGTAACTGGGACAATCCGCTTCAATTTCGATAAGTTCAGGGTCGGCACGAAAACACCTAATGGCTAAATGTTTTTCATGATGCGCTTT
>JAQTOT010000023.1 GCA_028713145.1 Methylococcales bacterium | reverse complement strand
ATTTTTATTATTTGCAGCATTAGGCATCACACTTCCGTTAAACGCCGCTGTTTTTTCAGATTCGTTAAAACAAGGACTTGAATGCCAAAAGCAAGGTTTGCTCAATCAAGCGGTTGATAAATTAGAACAAGCAAAATTGGTTGCTCAATCTACCGATGAACAAACGCAAATTTCAGGTGCATTGGGTCGCACTTATTATCAATTTCATCAGTACGAATTAGCCAAACCCTTGCTAGAGCAGGCTTATCAGCACAGCGATGGATTACAAAAAGCAGAATATGCGAATCTGCTTGGTAATTTACACAGCAGTCAACATGAAACTAAACAAGCCCAAACCTATTACGCGCAAGCCGCGCAATTAGCAAAAGGTGATGCAGTTTTAACAATAAAAGTGGCGTTAAATCTTGCTCGCGATTTAGATGCTGCAACGCATCTTGAAACACTGCAAAAATTGAGCAATCAACTCGATGATATTCCTGATGTCAGCCAACGTGCCGAACTGAGTTTGAGTTTAGGTGAACAAGCTAAAACATTAGGCAAAGACGGTTTATCACTTGCTTACAATTCATTTGAAAAAGCCCACTTACTCAGTGCCAATGAAAAATCACCACGCATTCAAACAGAAGCTCTTGACGGACTTGCCTCGCTTTATGAAGACGATAAAAGAATTGGCGAAGCCTTGCGCTTAACAAGAGAAGCGATTGCTTTGATGCAAGCAAACGAAGGACGCGACATTTTATTCAATTTGGAATGGCGACAAGGACGATTGCTTCGTCAAGATGGGCAAATTGAAGCGGCAACATCGGCATATCAACGCGCTGTAGAACATCTTGAAGCCATTCGCCAAGACATTCCAGTTGATTATCAAAATGGTCGCTCCTCATTTCGTGAAACGCTAGAACCTGTTTATTTAGGGCTTGCGGATTTATTGCTTGAACAAGCAAAAAAAACACCCAATGACAATCAGCAATTATTAAAAAAAGCGCGTGATACCGTTGAGTTAATTAAACAATCTGAATTAGAAGATTTTTTGGGAAGTCGCTGCACCGTTGAAAGCGCACGTCAAAAAATTGAACAACTCGATAACAAAACGGCGATTGTTTATCCCATTATTCTGCCGCAACGCCTCGAAATTTTAGTCAGTACGCAAAAAGGTTTGTCGCAATTTACTGTGCCAGTAGATGGCGTAACGTTGAAAACGCAAGTGCAAAAAATGGCGCGTAATTTACGCAATCGATTACCTGCGACAATGGCGACAAAACTCTATGGTTGGTTAGTTGCGCCAACGGAAGAATTATTGAAAGCACAAGGTATTGAAACGTTAGTGTTTGTTCCAGATGGTGCATTGCGTTTAATTCCGATGGCTGCACTCTATGATGGCAAACAATTTCTAATCGAAAAATATGCGGTGGCAACCTCACCAGGTTTGACGCTTTTTGATCCACGGCCTTTGCAACATAAAGATTTAAAAACACTGTTGCTCGGTATGAGCAATCCTGGTGCGGTGGTTGAAAAATTACCCGCAAAAGTCATTGGTGGTTTTCTTGATGTTGGCGAAGGCACAACCGCTTCTGCTGACGCTGCGCCTACTGAAGAAAAACGCGGTTTAGAATCAAGTGGTACACGCAACATTGCTGAAAAATCACGAACATTGCGCGAATTAGTCAAAGTCCATAATGGTAATCTTGAACAAGCCATGCGAACACCTGCGTTCATTGCTGGCATGAAAGATCAATTAAAATTGCCTGGTGTAAAACAAGAAGTAACCACATTAAATGAACAATCAGCAGGCAACACGTTGTTGCTTGATGAGGGTTTTACGCTGGTGCATTTTAATGAAGAAGTTGTTAACGCGCCTTTTTCGATTGTGCATATTGCTTCGCACGGGATTTTTGGTTCCAAAGCAGAAAGTAGCTTTTTGATGGCTTACGATGACTTGTTACACATTGATGATTTGGAAGTTTTGCTACGCGCTGAAAAATTCAAAAAAAATCCGTTAGAGCTTTTAACGCTAAGTGCGTGTCAAACCGCTGAAGGTGACGATCGCGCTCCGTTAGGTTTTACAGGTGTTGCGTTGAAAGCCAATGCACGAAGTGCAATGGGAACGCTTTGGCCTATTTCAGATGAAGCGGCGTTTGCCTTAATGACGCAATTCTATAAAAACATCAACACAATGAGCAAAGTGAAAGCCTTGCAACAAGCGCAATTGAGTTTGATCAATCGACCTGAAATGCGAAATCCTTTTTATTGGTCGCCATTCATTTTAGTAGGAAACTGGTTATGAAAAAGTCACTCTTTTTTCTTCCATTAGCGGTTTTACTTTGCCCAACCGTTATTCACGCCGAAGCGATAACAGACGGCAGTGTGGGCGCGATTAAATCGTTAAGCGGCAACTTTGAAGTTCCCGCTTCATTGGGGACAACCAGTGGCACTAATCTTTTCCATAGTTTTCAAACATTTAATATCAATAGCGGTGAGAGTGCGACATTCACAGGCGCAGGAAACATAACGAATGTGATTAGTCGCGTAACAGGTGGAAAAATATCTACTATCGACGGCGTGTTACGCTCGCAAGTTGGCAAAGCCGATTTTTACTTTATCAATCCAGCAGGCGTGGTTTTTGGTAAAGATGCGAAATTAGATGTGCCTGCGTCTTTTTATGCTTCGACTGAAAATAGCTTACGTTTCAAAGATGGTGTGAATTACAGCGCAGCAGATTTGAAAAATAATACCTTAAGCATCAGCATGCCTGAGCAATTTGGAATGCTTGACGCAAACGCACAAAACAATAGTTTGCTGGGCATTGACAGTGCAAAGCTCTCGGTTAATGAGAAACAGACTTTAGGGCTAGCGTCGGGCAACATTCAAATTAGCGACAATGCACAACTTAACGCACCAGACGGTAACATTATTATCGCGGCAAATAATGAAGCGATAATCACAGACAGTTTGGTGAATGCCGATGGAAATGGGCAGGGAAAAATTGCCGTTTCGACCAAAGAATTAACAATGGAAAACAGCATTGTCACGGCTTCAAATGTCGGGGCAGTTGATATGAAAGCAGGTGAGGGCGTAGAAATTACCACGGCAAATTTAGATTTGTTTAATCATTCGCAAATTCGTTCAACGTCCTACGATGCTGGTGCAGGTGGTGACGTGAATATCAACGCGTCTGGCAACATTGATGTGAAAAGTGGCAGTGTTATTTCGGCACATAGCCTTGCCAACGGAAAAGGCGGCGTTGTTAATATAAACGCAGTTTCTTTAAATCTGGATGGTAAAAATCAAAGTGACACCGATTTTACGGGGATTGCCACGAACGCAAATCCAAATAGCACCGCGCAAGCTGGGCAAGTCAACGTGCAAGTCGATTCTTTAACTATCGAAAACGGCGCACAAATGAACTCGAGTACCTTTGGAGAAGGCGATGCGAATTCTGTAACGGTTATGGCAAAAAATATCACCATCGATGGCAAAGGCAGTGCTTTTGCAACGGGCATTGGTTCAAATGCCAATCCTAATAGTAACGGTAATGCAGGAAATATCGCTATCACATCGGACAATGTTAATCTTTCTAATGGTGGCACAATCAATTCCGTCACATTTAGTACGGGCGATGCGGGCAGCATTCAAGTTGATGCGAAAACCGTGGCTATTGACGGGCAAAATAACAAAACGAAAGTGACGGGTATTAGTTCAGATACAGCAGGGAGTACGGGGAATGCAGGGCAGGTTGTGCTTAATGCCAAGCAATTAACGATTAACAATACTGGCACAATCAGCTCAAGTACGATGGGAAGCGGGCTGGGCGGAACTGTTCAGGTTAAATCCGATAATGTCGATATTAACGGTAAAGGCAGTGAAGATAATTTGCTGACGGGTATTTTTTCTAATGCTTATGGAACGGGGAATGCGGGGAATGTTTCGGTAAATGCAGACCTCCTAACGTTGACGGAAAAAGGACGGATTACCTCAAATACTATCGGTCAAGGTCAGGGGGGCGAGGTGAATGTCCAGGCAAATAAACTGGCTATTGATGGCAATAACAATGGTGTTTTTACAGGGGTTGCATCCAATACCGTCGGTAAAGGCGATGGTGGGGCAATAAAAATCAATGCTTCTGACATCAACATCGAAAATGCAGGACGCATCACGACAAATACACGCAGTCAAGGTAAAGCAGGTAGCATCGTAGTAAAAGCGGACAACATAAATATCGATGCCAAAAATAGCCTTTATTTAGCGGGGATTGCTGCAGCGGCAAGTCCTGAAAGTACAGGGCAAATCGGTAACGTTGAAGTTTCTGCCACGAACAAATTGGTGTTAAAAAACGATGCCGTAATAAGCGTTAAAAATAGGGCAAATATCGAACATCCAGAAAGTATTGTGGCAGGAACCATTTCGATTAAAGCGGGAGACGTTTATCTGCAAAATAACAGTTCCATTAGTGCAGAATCAACGGGAAATATTGATGCAAGTAATATCCGCGCTCAAATCCTACGCGGTTTATGGATGAATAACTCGTCAATTACAATGCAAGCTCAATCAGGAAACGGCGGTGCTATTTCTATGAATAGTGGCGCGGTCATTGATATGTTTTCATCAGTGATTACGACCTCTGTTGAATCATCAACAGGAAATGGCGGAAATATCACCGTATCGACGCAAAATCTTGTGCTAGACGATGGGGCAGTTCAAGCGAATGCTTACAGCGGTAATGGTGGTGACGTTTTATTACAAATTGATTCACTTGTGGGCAGTCGTAATCAAGTTCAACAAGGCGGTAAAAAAATTGATATTGGCACGGATGCTAAACAAACTATTTGGAAAACCAGTTCAAATGTTCGTAACGTGATTCAAGCAGCGTCGGAATTCGGTTTAAGTGGACAAGTTACAGTGACTTCGCCACAAATCAATTTAAGTGGCGTGCTTGCAGGGTTGAGTACTGAGCAGTTTGATCCAAATATCCTTCGTCAAGATTATTGCGCGATTGGAACTGGCAGTTCATTAACGAATAAAGGATATGGGGCATTACCTGTTAAACCATCAGATTTGTTGTATTAGAGGGAGGCTGACAAAAACGCCACTATTCGCTTCTCCAGCCAGTAAATAGGGCGTAATGGATTTTTGCCAGAAATAAATCCAACATGTCCGCCATGTTGCGTAAGTTCTAATTTCACACACGAAGGTAATTCGCTTGTATTCGGCACAACATCAACGGTCATAAACGGGTCGTCTTGGGCTTGAATTAGCAGTGTCGGGACGGTAATCACATTTAAAAATTTTCTTGAACTGGATTGAGCATAATAATCATGAACATTTTTAAAACCGTACAATTTTGCTACAACGCGATTATCGTATTCCCAAAAAGAGGTGATTTTTGACAAGTCGCCACATTGTTTGATTTTTTCGGCTTCGAAAAAATGTCCCTGTGTTTCTAAATGTAAGTGTTTTTCTTCCATGTAAGTTTTTAGCTCCCTCAATAAATTTGCCCGATATAGCGTTGAAAATCCCTTATCCAATTTTGTTGCACAAAGACCCAAAACAAAAGGCGTAGAAACTGCCACAGCAGAAGCCAAATGTATCGAATTCCCTTTTTCACCCAGCCATTTGAGCAACACATTTGCGCCTAAAGAAAAACCAACTGCTGAAAACTTCGTATTCGGTTCTCGCTCTTGCAACGTGCGATATAAAAAATCGAGATCGCTGGTTTCACCCGAATGATAACAACGTGGGGTGTTATTGTAAGTGCCGCTACAACCTCGAAAATTCAATGCCACACTACGAAAGTTATTTTTTTGTAATGCGTGTTGCAATCCCTTGATGTAGCCCGATTTTGAACTGCCCGACAATCCATGCAATAAAATCACTATCGGACTGTCGGTATTCGCTGCACACCAGTCAATATCCAAAAAATCGCCGTCTGGTGTAACAAGTCGTTCTCGCCGTAATTCTGGTGTAGGAACACGACGAAACAACGCAGGAAAAAGTGTTTGCACATGGCAATTTCTCAACCACCATGCAGGTTTGAACAATAAGTTTTGTTCATCAGGTTGATAGTGCATTAAGTCATGTCAGTTCAAATATGTACTCAATGGTTGCAATGCGCCCAAGTTTGCATCACGTCCATTTCTACCCACCGCAGGTACATCTAAAAACAAATCTTGTGCTTGTTTTTTGTCTTTTACATTTGCAGTAAGCGTATGACCATGTGGTATTTTAATTTGTGGATGGTCAAATGGCGCACGTTCCCAACGTACTCGCTCATCCGTGAGTGATTTTAAAAATGCAACCAAATCTGCTTTTTCTTGCTCACTAATTGGCTGTGGGAAAACGACCGTCGCAAAATGTGCGGGATTGTTAAAATTACCACCACGGAAATAAAAATCGACAACTTGTTCTAATGTCAACATGCTGCCATTGTGCATATAAGGTGCGGTTAATTCCACATTGCGAAGTGACGGAATTTTAAATGCGCCCTTCGTACCAACAAATACTCGACCTTGATTTAACTTTTTAAGTTCGGCTTGTAAAATCGGTAATTTCGGAATTTTCGCGTAATCTTCAATTTCATCGCAATTTCCCGCATACGAATCATCACGCAATTCCTTGTAGTTAAAATCCAAAATAAATGGATTATCAAAACTACAGGTGTTCACAATAATCGGGTCGATAAGAGCCTTGCCTTTCAAAAGCTGTTGCATATATTGATCGCTAAAAGAAAGTGGATTACCAAACGGATCTGTACTACCGACACCTAAATCATAATCGTCGGGTGTTACGCTAGTATTCGCATAACCTTCATCCATAATTGCCTGTACGACTCCTTTACCTTCAAATGCACCATTCAAGGTTTTACGATTCACCAATTTAAAGGTTTCAGGTGTTGCTGAAGGGGCAAAAACATTTGGATGTGCTGCAGCTGAAAACGTTGGTCCTTTATGGCAAATTGCGCAATGTGCGTCCAAAAAGACTTTTAAACCATTCGCTTGATGTTCATCAAGTCCTTCTGGAATTTGTGGCGTTGTACCTGCAATGCGTGGCGTATCAAATGCTGTTTGATCTGAAATTAACGTTTCTTGATAAAGTTGCAATGCGATACCAAAAAAGAAAGAAAAATTCGCTTCCATTTGGTTATAAGGTGCCGCGTTGAGTGTTTTAGGTTTGCCAAAATTACCTGAACCATCCCAATAGCGTGGTGCAAAAGCCGTTTTGACTAGTTCTTGATACGTCGTTGTTAATCCTTTTCCAGAAGTATCGCGTAAATTTGCAAGCACACTATCTTGTTCGTGAATTTCTTGAGCAGATAACGGTTTGCGAGGCAGTAATTTACGTCCAACATCGGGGAAAAGGCGTTTCAAACAAGACATTTCAACCTCATTTAAAACAGGACCGACTGCTTGCGAGGCGAGCGAGGCGTTTTCTAAACTGATTTTTTGTTTTAGCGTTTTACCATTTTCTTGTGTTACCCAAATTGCCGCTTTTTTATCCCGCAAGCCAAAAGGTGACACGCCATTGAAAATGTTATTGGCTCGTCCGTCCCAGAAATTACGGAAATTAAACGCTGCGTTAATCACGCTTGGTGCTTGGCGATTAGTCACTTGGCGCGTATTCAACGTGCCTGCATGAAAAATACCATCTTTTAGTGACGCGCAAGTATCTGTATCACTGTCTGCTTTATTTTCACCATTTACACGGCGTGAAAATACACCCGCTGAACCCACTACCTCATCTGTGTTAAATAACACAGTAGAATTTTTATCATGCGGATCAGATAATTGGTGAAAAGGAAAATCGTCTGTTTTTAAGATGTAATTGGTACCGCCATTTTCATTTGACGCAGTTTTCTCAAATGTTTTCCCTGTTGTTTGTTGATGCAATGTGCCTGGGGATAACGTATTTTGCGTGCGAGCATCCGCGCCTGCATGAAAATGACATGATGCACAAGCCACTGAGCCATCACTGCTTACGGCGGTATCCCAAAATAACGCTTTTCCGAGTTGAATTGCCGCATTTTTATCAATAACAATCGGTGAATTTCCGTCAAGTAATCCTGGAGTTGGAGGTACAGAAATGCCTTGTAAAGATTGTGCAGTATCGCCGTGTGCGTTGACCTCGCTAGTCCATAACAACGAGATAAAAAAGGAAAAGGCAAAAACGCCCACATAATTTTTGTTCATAATCTAAAACCTACGGCAATTATTTTGTTTTTTGCAGAAAAAATCCGCTGCAATGATGAAGAAATTGCAAGCGGATTTTCTAAAAAAATTATTTTACTGAAACGCTAACTTTAACGCTTTCTTTGAGAGCTTTACCATCTGCACCTGTTGCTGCAACATAGTTTGCATCTGGATTAAAACCACCCACAACAAACATATAAACCCCGTCACTAGGTGCTTTAAAATTAAGAATCAATTTACCAGCCGTGCCGTCTTTTTTGCCTTTTAACAATAAATCGTTCACTGAGTTTTTATCTAAATCATAACCGTGTGCGATGTATTTCATGACGATATTACCGATTTCAGTACTTGTGCTTTCATCAACGGCTTTGTTTTTAAAAACACTCGCATTTTGTTGATAAAAGTGATCAATAACATAATTGTCAGGAGCGGTATCTTTAACAGGGTCACGGTACCAGACGGTAGCTCCAGGATGAACACCTTTATTGTCGGCAATAGCGGTAATTGTGACAGTCTGACCTTTTTTTACATCGACCGTTCCCCATCCACTGTTATGCGTCCAACCTGCATCCCCAAAAGCTGGATCGCTCCAACCTTTTGCGGTCACTGAAAATGTGCTGCTCTTATTCACTTTATCAAATGCAAATACACTTGCAGGAGATGTCGCTGCATTTGCAGACACAGCAGCAAAACCTAAAACGGTAGCTAAAACAATACGGTTCATCTTAATCATGTTGATTGATTCCTTAGACTTTAAGTTAAAAAAATTGTTTCACGCAAAAATGCGCTACCTCAAACCATTACAATATCTGTACCAGATAAGAATGCTTTATTTTTCAAATTGTTATAATTTAAAGTCACGATAATTCGACAAAAATATGTGATATGACACACTAAACTGTGGCAAATGACATAAATTTTGATAATCACAAAAGGTGATAGGCTCAAGAAATTGCACAGACAAAGCATCGATGTGTTTATACGTTATAATTGGCACAACTTTAGTAAATGTAAATCCAACAGGAGAATGACATGAATAGCAATTATGATGATGTGCGCCAAAACTTAATTTCAATGCTTGAAGAATTAGACGAACGTTTAACGACAATTACCAACGATGTGCGTCACGGTGACGAAGAAATTGAAAAAGATTGGGAAGAGCAAGCCACGCAAAATGAAGATAATGAAGTGCAAGATTTTTTAGGAAATTCAGCACGAGTTGAAATTACGGCAATAAAACAAGCAATTTCACGCATTGATTCAGGCGATTATGATGTTTGCCAAACGTGTGGCGGGACAATTAACCCTGAGCGTTTAAAAGCCGTGCCATTTTCCGCGCAGTGCATTAAATGCGCGAGTTTGGCTGAAAAAGAATAACGCTTTCTTATTCGTAACCCAGCATAATAGTAGGTTATTTTTCGCGTATAATCGCGTCCATTCGTAATTTTAATTCTAACTTTTCATGACACACTGGCTCAAAGATAACCCGCAGTTACTTAGTGGTGGATTCAAAGGAATTGAAAAAGAAAGCCTGCGTATCAACGCGCAAGGCTTGATTTCACAGGCTAATCATCCATACGCTTTAGGTTCAACGCTAACGCACCCGCAAATTACCACTGATTATTCAGAAGCGTTAATTGAATTGATTACGCCGCCCTTTTCAGACATTCGTGACACGCTCAAAACGCTGGAAAACATCCATCAATTTGTCTATGACAATTTAGAGGAAGAGCAATTGTTGTGTGCGAGTATGCCGTGCGGCATTGATGGTGATGAAAGTATCCGAATCGCTGAATATGGCACGTCCAATATCGGGCGGATGAAACACGTTTACAGACACGGGCTTTGGCATCGTTACGGGCGCACGATGCAAGCGATTGCAGGCATCCATTTTAATTATTCAGTACCTGATAAATTGTGGGTATTTTTGCATGAGCAAAGCGGAAAATCGCAATCGTTAGCTGATTTCAAAAATGCAGCATATTTTGGTTTGATTCGTAATTTCCAACGCATTGGTTGGTTGATTTTGTATCTCTTTGGCGCATCTCCCGCAATTTGTAAGAACTTTTTTAAAAGTCGTCCCGCGTTGATGGCGCAATTTGAAGAATTTGACAACGGCACGCTTTATCATCCTTATGCAACTTCATTACGAATGAGCGATATTGGTTACAAAAGCAAAAACCAAGCGAATTTGCACATTGATTACAATTCAATTGAAGGCTATGTTGAAAGTTTAAGCGCAGCAATTAGTACGTCTTATCCCGATTACGAAAAAATTGGTGTGTGTGTGAATGGCGAATACAAACAATTGAACGCCAACATTTTGCAAATTGAAAACGAGTTTTACAGCATCATGCGTCCGAAACAAATTGCCCATTCTGGCGAAAAGCCAACTGCGGCATTGCGACGTGGTGGCGTGGAATATGTTGAAATGCGGGCGTTAGATTTAAATCCATTTCACCCGATTGGTATCGATGAACCGACAGCGCGATTTATTGAAGCGTTGTTGCTAACGTGTTTATTGACCAATAGTCCTGAAATTAACGCTGACGAATTGCGCGTAAATAATTCAAATCAGTTAACTGTGGCAAACCAAGGACGCAAGCCGAATGTTGAACTTACTCGAAACGGTGAAACCATTACGTTGCAAAACTGGGCGCGTGAAATTTTAGATTTGATGCAACCGATTTGTGATGCCCTGGATTCTACTGAAACGAATTCGCCTTATTCGCAAAGTTTAACGTTGCAACGTGAACTGGTTGAAAAGCCAGATTTAACACCGTCGGCAAAAATGCTTGCCGCGATGCGAGAAAAAAACAAACCTTTCTCCTGTTTTACGGTAAATCAGTCTGCTGAATTAGCAAAATTCTTTGCGGGGCAATCGCTAGATGAAAATACACGACAAGAATTTATAAAACTTGCCGCGCAATCACACGAAAAACAACGTGAATTAGAAGCTGTGCCACAAATACCCTTTGAGGACTTTTTGCAGAATTATTTTGCAGGCAATTTAGCTTGAATTTGATGATGTATTCGTGTGGGTGTCTATCGCATACCCACACGAAGTTTTTGCATAACAGAAGTTCGTTATTTTTTGATTTTACTCAATAAGAACACCCACAATTGTTTAACCAAAGGCAATGCTAGCTCTAAGGCTTTTTGCATAAGATAAATAGGGTGAATTTTGCGAGTTAAATTGAACAGAGAATCAGCGATTTTGCCGACGGTTTCCGATTTCACATTGTCACGCCATTGCAAATAGTGAATGCCTAAACCGCTCACAAATACAGGTTTATAAAGCCACATTTCAAGCAGCGAAATAATCCACATATAAACAAACGATGCGCCCATTCCCATACCCGCTAAAATGACGAGCATGGCAAACATAGGGTGAATTTTCGTTAGCCACCACGATAAAATATCAGCAATCAAAAACGCATACGGCATTCCAATCGCTACGCATTTCCAACGTGTTTTTGGCGTTTCAGCAAAACTGAAAATTAGACCAATAAACATGAAAATAAAACTGATACCAAACAAATGAATATGTGAAATGCGTGTTAATGATGAGAAAGTTGCCCCTTCATCTTGTGCGCTAAGTTTCTTCACATTTTCAAATTTTGACAAATCAGGCAAGCCACCTGCGTCTTTGTTATGACACATAACGCATTTGGCTTCGACGATTTTTTGAATTCCGTCGTCGATATAATCGTCTTTGTCTGCGCCGTCGCGTACCCATTGAATGATGTCGAAACGCTCTTGTTCGCTGGCGTTATCTTTCATTGAACCATTGAGTTTTGTTTCTAAAACAGTTCCCGAACGGTTGCCATAATAGCTGTAGACGATGTCATCGACTGATAAGCCAAATTTGCCGTCTGCCATGCCATGTGTAAATAAGATTTGAATTAGTGCAAATAAATAACCGACTGCCACGGTGCAAAGATAGCCCGTGAATAACACTTTTATCGGTGTATCATGGTCCTTTAAAGCAAGATATTTGGATTTTGTGACGGGAATATCGTCGATTTCTTCTGGTGGTGGAACGTAGACTTGATGAGACATAAAATTTCGGAAAGTGAGTTAAAAGGACAACAGCATTTTATCACCTAAAACCCACTTGTTTGCACAAGTAGATTTAAAAATTAAAATTGAAAAACAATCTCTTATTTATTTTTATCAAAAATGGAAATTTCATCGAAAACCTTATCAATGCTTTCAATTTTAGCTTTTGTAGCTTTTTGGCAAGGTGTTGCATTTTATTTGCACAGTGCGTTATTACCTACGCCATTAACTGTTACACAGAGCTTTTTGACACATTGTCAGTCTGGGGAATTGCCGCATCATTTAGGCATTACGTTAATGCGTCTAATTGTGAGTTTTTCGATTTCGATGTTGCTGGGTTGTGTGCTTGGCATCGCGCTTGGACTGAGTGAAAAATTTAATGCTTTTTTTGACAATTGGCTGGTGATTTTTCTAAATGTTCCTGCGTTAGTGACTATCATTTTATGTTACGTCTGGTTTGGTTTGAATGAATCGGCAGCGATTTTAGCTGTCGTGCTAAACAAAGTACCTAATGTGATTGTGACTTTGCGCGAAGGCACAAGGGCGTTAGATAAAAACTTACAGGGAATGGCGAAATGTTACGGTTTTTCTCGCCTTAAAACGCTACAACACGTCGTTTTACCGCAATTGCATCCCTTTTTAATGAGTGCGACGCGCTCAGGTTTAGCGTTGATTTGGAAAATTATTTTGATGGTTGAATTACTTGGACGCAGCGATGGGATGGGCTATCAGTTGCATTTGTTTTTTCAGTGGTTTGATATTGCGAGCATTTTAGCGTACACGGTCGCGTTTGTTGGCGTGATTCAACTGCTGGAATTTTTGGTATTAAAACCGCTTGATAATGTGGCGTTGCGTTGGCGATAATTTTTCAGTGGGCAATAAAAAGCCCGCTTTAAAGCGGGCTAACTTGAGCGTTTATTATTTTTATTATCTTGTCGTTCTAAGCTATTTACTCAGCGACGTGACTCAAGGAAAGAATTTCTAAACTATTTATTATTGTTATTTTTAGCTTTATTCAAGCTACCTACCTAATTGCTTTTGTTGAAAGCAGGCGCATTTTAGCTATCAAATTCGATTGTGTCCATATTAAAAACAAATTGTTTCCAAAAAAACTAACTTAATGAAAGAAAGGCTAATAAATACAATTTATTAGCATCGAAAAACAAAAAAAATGCAGGCATAGTTTGCCTGCATTTGCGTCATCATTGCGTTAAATTACGCTAAAACCAAATTTTTCAAATAGGTTAAAAAGTCTTCGCGTAATTCTTCGTGGACTAAGGCTTCTTCCACTGTGGCTTGCAAATATCCTAATTTCGAGCCGCAATCGTAGCGTTTGCCTTCAAATTCATAAGCAAACACATTTTGCTCAAGCATAAGTGCCGCAATCGCGTCAGTTAATTGATATTCGCCACCTGCACCTTTACCCGTTTCTTCGATTTTTTCAAAGATTTTTGGTGTTAAAATGTAACGTCCGACAACCGCTAAATTTGATGGCGCACGATCAGGTGAGGGTTTTTCAACAATCAAATCGACTTGCCCTAATGTTGGGGTCATTTCTTTTGTTTTAACAATCCCGTATTTGTCCGTTTCAGATGGATCAACTCGTTCAACACCTAAAATACTGCATTGATTTTTATGATATTGCGCGACCATTTGTTTTAAACAACCGTTATCACCATTACGCACCAAATCGTCGGCTAAAATCACCGCAAACGGTTCTTCACCAACGGCGCGTTTTGCACAATGCACCGCGTGTCCTAAACCCAACGCTTCGGCTTGGCGAATAAAAATAAATGAAACGTGCGGCGGCATCATGTCACGAATCATTTTTAATGTTTCGGTTTTTCCGCGAATCATCAACTCATTTTCAAGCTCATAGGCTTTGTCGAAATGGTCAACAATCGCATTTTTACTACGACCTGTGATGAAAATAATCGTATCAATTCCCGCTTCAACGGCTTCTTCTACCGCATATTGAATCAAGGGTTTATCTACAATCGGCAACATTTCTTTTGGGCTAGCTTTTGTTGCGGGTAAAAAACGTGTTCCTAAACCTGCAACGGGAAAAACCGCTTTTCTGACTTTTTTGCTCATTTTTGTTCCTCTTTTTGAAAGTTATTTTTTAACGTTTGTAGCGTGCAAACCGCATTCTTTTTTTGCGTTGTCCTCCCACCACCAACGACCAACACGCTCGTGTTGATTTGGCAAAACAGGGCGTGTGCAAGGTTCGCAACCAATGCTAGTAAAACCGTGTTGATGCAGTGGATTGTAAGGCACTTGATAGGCTTCGATATAATCCCACACCTGCGCCGAAGTCCAATTTAACAATGGATTAAATTTAATCAACGCATGTTCAGGCGTGGAAAATGCACCATCAATTTGAACTTCGGGAATATCGGCGCGTGTATCAACACTTTGATCTTTGCGTTGCCCTGTAATCCACGCATCAACATTTGCCAATTTGCGGCGTAACGGTTCAACTTTGCGAATACCACAGCATTGCGAATGTCCGTCTTCGTAAAAACTAAACAAGCCTTTTTCTTTTACAAAGTTGTCAAGTAATTCGTGGTTCGGGCTTAATACTTCGATTTCAATGCCATAATGTTTTCGTACTTGTTCAATAAAACGGTAGGTTTCAGGATGCAAACGCCCCGTGTCTAAGCAAAAAACGTGAATATCTTTGCGAATGTTTAACGCTAAATCAATTAACACCACGTCTTCTGCACCGCTAAATGAAATGGCTATGTTCTCAAATTGCGCGAGTGCGGCTTTTAAAATCACACGTGGATTTTTGCCCACGAGTTCAGTTTGTAAATTTTCAATATCCATAAAAGTTTTTTCTGCCCTATATCATTAGTCGAATTGAAGACGAACTTTTTTACCTTCTTTAATCGCTTTTAACAAATTTTCTCTAATTGTGATGGAAAACTGATCCGCTTCATCTTCTGTTTCAATATAAGGCTTGTTTTGCAACGCTTTGATATTTAATACTTCAACAGGTTTTCGTTGAATGATCTCGGGTTCATAATCAAACGGGAGTTCCGCTTTTGTTGAATCTGTCTCAGGGTTTTCTTTTGCTTGCTCTTCAGCACCGCCAATTAAACATTCAGGAGGAATTGTAATGTTGTCGCTTTCTTTACAAGGATGGTCATTAGTCACGGCGGCGCGTATACACTGCCAATAGCGTTCTTTTGCTTGTGTACAGTCGGTTTCAGCTAGTGCTGGCAAATTCATTAAAAACAATGCACTTAACAAGACGAATTTTTTATTCATTGTGATTACCCGATAATAGTTTCAATTCAGCAAAATAGTTTCGCCTTGCCACAATTGAACGAGTGTTTCTCGTTCACGAACAACGTGAATCGCCTCACCATCAACCATAATTTCAGCCACACGCGGACGAGAATTGTAATTTGAACTCATCGTGAAACCGTAAGCTCCTGACGAACGCACAGCAAGTAAATCACCAGCAGTTAATTTCAAAGCACGTTGCTTGCCTAAAAAATCGCCTGTTTCACAAACAGGTCCGACGATGTCCCACAGCATTTCAGAAGCATTACTGCCTAATTGCACGGGGATAATTTCTTGCCATGCGCTGTAAAGAGCCGGGCGGATTAAATCATTCATTGCCGCATCAACAATCGCAAAGTTTTTGTGTTCGGTCGGTTTTAAGTATTCAACGCGCGTCACCAAAATCCCTGCATTGCCCACAATTGCGCGACCAGGTTCGAGCATAATTTCTAAATCGGTTTGCCCCAAACGCGCCAAAATTGCGCTGATATACTCCGCAGGTTCGGGCGGCGTTTCGTCTCGATATTGAATGCCCAAACCACCACCTAAATCTAAATGTTTAAGTGTAATGCCAGCCGATTTTAATTTTTCGACTAATGCCAAAACTTTATCAAGTGCATCTAAAATTGGGCGAGTTTCGGTGAGTTGCGAACCAATGTGGCAATCAATGCCAACCACTTCAACATTCGGTAGCGCATTTGCGTGTTGATACGCGGCAAACGCATTTTCAATCGCAATGCCAAATTTATTTTCTTTCAAACCTGTTGAAATATACGGATGTGTTTTGGCATCCACGTCAGGATTGACGCGAAATGAAATAGGGGCAACAAGGTTTAATTCGCCTGCGATTTGGTTAATTCGTTCAAGTTCATCGAACACTTCGACATTAAAACAACGAATGCCGATTTTTAAAGCGTCGCGTATTTCGTCAGCGCGTTTGCCAACACCAGAAAAAACGACCTTTTTCGCATCGCCGCCTGCTTGCAGCACACGTTGCAATTCGCCAATCGACACGATGTCAAAACCTGAACCGAGTCGCGCCAATACGTTTAACACACCTAAATTTGAATTGGCTTTCACCGCGTAACAGATTAAATGCGTTTGCGAACCAAAAGCATCGTTGAATGCGTGCCAATGACGTTCTAACGTGGCACGCGAGTAGATATAACAAGGGCTACCGTATTTTTCAACGATGGTTTGAACGGGAACATTTTCAGCAAAAAGTTGGTTATCGCGGTAAGTAAAATGGTTCATAAACGAAGTGTTAATTGTTAAGGATGAGCGGTCGTTTCAGATGTTTTAGCAGGCAAAACGAGTTTGCCTGTTTGTCCACATGCGGTTAAAAACAACGCAATGACAGTGATAAACAGTATTTTTTTCATGATTCAGAAGTTGGTTTTTTAGCGGATTTGTTTCTACGACGGCGTTTTTTCTTGGTCGGTGCTGCAGCGGTTTTGTCGGCTTCTTTGACAAACGCAGGTTTTTTAGCGGATTTTTTAACAGGTGGTTTAGTTGTTTTGGAATCGCTATTTTTTTGTGCAGGACGTGGCGAATTGCTCGATTTTCTCGTTATGCCAACCAGTGCAAAATCAATTTTCTTTTCGTCCAAATCCACTCGCGCGACTTTGACTTTTACCGTGTCGCCCAAACGGTAACGAGTGTTACTGTGTTCGCCTTTGAGTTGGTGACTTAGCGGATCAAAATGAAAATAATCTTGTCCCAAACTGCTGATATGCACTAAGCCTTCAACGTAAATATCGGCGAGTTCAACGAAGAAACCAAACGAAGTCACCGCAGAAATAACGCCCGTAAAATCGTCGCCAATTTTGTCCATCATGTATTCGCATTTGAGCCAACTCGTGACATCGCGCGTGGCATCGTCTGCGCGGCGTTCATTTGCCGAACAATGCTCACCCAAAATCACCATATCAGGAATGCCGTAAGCAAAACTGTCGGCTTTTTTGCCTTGCAGAACGTGACGAATTGCACGATGAACGAGCAAGTCGGGATAACGACGAATGGGCGACGTGAAATGTGCGTAAGCCTCTAACGCTAACCCGAAATGTCCTTTTTGCTCTGCGCTATAAACAGCTTGAGACATTGACCGAAGTAAAACCGTTTGAATCAAATGCGCGTCAGGACGGTCTTTGATGCTTTCGATTAAATTCATGAAATCAACAGGTGTTGGCTTTTCATCGCCTGTTAAACGCAAGCCCATTTCACCCAAAAAGGTTCGCAAATTAGTGAGTTTTTCTTCGCTGGGCGATTCATGAACGCGCAACAATTTGGGCATTTTTTTGCCCGTCAAAAACTTCGCCGCACAAGCGTTTGCAGAAATCATGAATTCTTCAATTAACTTGTGTGCATCGTTGCGAACGACAGGAATAATTTTGTTAATTTTGCGATTTTCGCCAAACACAATTTTGGTTTCTTGGGTGTCAAAATCCATTGCACCCCGTTTTTCACGCGCTGTTCGCATGGCTTGGTAAAGTGCGTAAAGCTCTTGCAAATCAGGCAACAATTTTGCGTGTTTTTTGATTAAGGTTTTGTCGCCATCAACGAGCATTTTCGCTACGTCGTCATACGTCAAACGGGCGTGTGATTGCATTACTGCATCGTAAAACTTGGAGCGGGTAATTTCGCCATCCGCATCAATCACCATTTCGCAAACCATACACAAACGGTCAACGTGCGGATTGAGCGAACATAAACCATTCGACAAAATTTCGGGCAACATCGGAATCACTTGTTCAGGGAAATAAACGGATGTGCTACGTTTGTGAGCTTCGTGGTCGAGTTCACTGCCAATGGTGACGTAGTGTGACACGTCAGCAATGGCGACTAATAATTTCCAACCTTTCGTGGTTTTTTTGCAATAAACGGCATCATCAAAATCGCGAGCATCTTCGCCATCAATTGTCACTAAAGGCGTTGCGCGTAAATCAACACGTCCTTCTTTTGCCGCTTCGGGAACATCGGCAGACAACGGTGCAATTTCGGTTAATAACGCTTCTGACCAAACATTCGGCAATTCGTGGGTGCGAATCGCCATTTCAATTTCCATTCCTGGTGCAAGATGGTCGCCGAGAATTTCGCTGATTTCGCCAATTGGTTGATGCAGTTTTGTCGGTTGTTGGGTGATTTGTGCGACAACGATTTGACCTTGTTTTGCGTCGCCTTCTTTACCTTTTTCAATCAGAATCGTTTGCGAAATGTTGAGATTGTCAGGAATAACGTAAGTAAAACCATCTTCGCTGTATAAGCGTCCGACAACTTGATGCGTGTTGCGCTCTAACACTTCAACGATTGCGCCTTCACGGCGACCTTTTCTATCAACGCCAACAACGCGAACCATTGCGCGGTCATTATGCAAAAGCAAATTCATTTCGCGCGGCGATAAATATAAATCTGCGCTGCCATCATCAGGTCGAACAAAACCAAAACCATCCACATGCCCCATGACGCGCCCGACGATTAAATCTTTGTTGTTCACCAAGCAATAACGACTGCCGCGATTGAATAACAATTGCCCGTCACGTTCCATTGCTCGCAATCTGCGGCGTAGCGCTTCCATACGTTCGTCATCTTCGATGGCAAATGTCGAGGCAATTTCAAAACGCCCTAACGGTTTTCCAACTTGTTCGAGCAGTTCTAAAATCAATTCACGGCTAGGAATAGGATTTTCGTATTTTTCAGCTTCGCGCTGGGCGAAAGGATCGTTTTTGGCAGCAAAATCAGCAGGTTTTTTAGGCATTTATTCTTCAATCAATGAGGCAGTAATAATAGGGCTTAATCATACAGCGTTAAGGCGTAAGGTAAAAGGCAGGCGACTTTTTAAATCAATACTAAATTGTCACGGTGAATCAACTCTAAATCGTCAGCATAACCAAGTAGTTTTTCAAATTCAGTGCTACTTTTTCCTGCTATTTTTTGCGTGTCTTCAATGCCGTAATTCACCAAACCACGCGCGATTTCAATTCCATTTGAATTTAAACATGAAACGAGTTCACCACGTTCAAATTGTCCTGTTGCCCATTTCACACCGACAGCAAGCAAACTTTTCCCATTATTTTTAAGCATTTTCACTGCGCCATCGTCTAAAATTAATTGCCCTTTGACTTGTAATTGTCCCGCAAGCCATTGTTTTCTAGCGGCGAGTGGTTCGAGATTCGGCAAGAAATGCGTGCCGATTTCGTCACCGCGCAACACAACATTTATCACGTCTTGCGTGACACCTGCGGCGATGATCGTCGCGGCACCTGAACGGGCGGCAAGTCGTGCAGCACGAACTTTGGTAGACATGCCACCGCGACCTAAACCGCTGCGACTATCGCCTGCCATCCCTTCTAAGCGATTGTCATCGACGTGAATTTCTGAAATCAAGGTTGCGTCAGGATTCACACTTGGGTCAGCGGTAAATAAGCCTTTTTGGTCAGTTAAGATAATCAGCAAATCGGCTTCAACTAAATTCGCTACCAATGCAGCAAGCGTATCGTTATCGCCAAAACGAATTTCTTCCGTTGCCACGGTATCGTTTTCGTTAATCACGGGAACTACGCCAAAATTGAGCAATGTTAAAAGCGTGCTACGGGCATTTAAATAGCGTTGGCGATTCGACAAATCATCGTGCGTGAGCAGAATTTGCGAAGCGTGCAAATCGTGTTGCTGAAAATTATCGTCAAACACACGCACTAAACCCATTTGCCCAACAGCGGCAGCAGCTTGCAATTCATGCAATGTTGTCGGGCGAGTTTTCAAACCTAAACGCCAAACACCTTCTGCGACGGAACCCGACGAAACCAAAATTACATCTACGCCTTGTTTGCGTAAGTTTGCCATTTGCGACACCCACGCAGCGATTGCAACTTTGTCTAAGCCTTTGCCGCCTTTGGTGAGAAGTGAACTGCCGATTTTGATGACAATTCGTTTGACGTTTTTAAAATTTTCACGCTTGATCATCTATTCTTCCTACCATTTTCACTCTAAACCTTGCAATAAGACGGAATCCAGCTTTTTAAAATCATATAATCTGGCACGGCATTAAAATCAAAATTTTCACCATCTTGAATCATTTTTTTCAAATCGAATAATTGTGCGACTTCGGGAATATCATTGAAAAACATTGTATAAAACGGTTTCACTAATTTTTTTGCAACTTTGATTCCCATTGCGCCGATAAAATTACGGCGTTGTCCAACGTGAGCGATTTCATCAATCGTAATTTCATCGAGTAATTCTTTTAAACGATCACGCACTTCGGGTTCGTCAGCGAGTAATTCATCAAACAAGCGGTGCAAATGAAAATAAAACGTCACGCCCATCAATTCGGTTACAAATGCAGGCGTGTCAATTAACAAACCTGGAAATTTCGGAAATTGTTCATACACTTTTTCTTTCCAAGGCGATAACGGCATCCATTCAACTTTATCTAAGCCGCACGTTTTGAGCATTTCATCAAATAAACGAACATGACAAAATTCCTCAGCAAGATGAATGCGGCTGATTTTGTCTTCAAGCTGATGACAATTTTCCATGCCAGGTGAAACGTCCCATGCACCTTTAATGCCCACCCATTCATGCCGTGCAAATTTATAAATGCCTGTGAGCATCAACGTTATTTTAT
>JAQTOT010000022.1 GCA_028713145.1 Methylococcales bacterium | reverse complement strand
TTTTGCATGGTAAATGATGGTAAAGAAGCCGTCGACATTGTCACGACGCGTCATTTCGATATTGTGCTGATGGATATGCAAATGCCGATTATGGACGGGGTGAGTGCAGCCATTGAAATGCGTAAAAATCCTGCGTTGAATGACTTGCCAATTATCGCCATGACAGCAAATGCCCTATCACAAGACAAAGACAAATGCCTTGAAGCAGGCATGAATGATTATTTAGCTAAACCGATTTACCCCGATGATTTGTATCAAGCGTTATTGAAGTGGATTTCACCAATTAAAATAGGCAAAAAACATGAAAATTCATCAATTTGAAGTTGAAGACGCACTTGCTAGTTTGCACAGTCGGCATTCTGGTTTAACTGAGAGCGAAGTTGGCAAACGGTTAAAAGAATACGGTAAAAATCAAATTGACGTGGTGCGTGGCGAATCGCTGTTGTGGCGATTTGCTAAAGAATTCATTCATTTTTTTGCTCTGATTTTATGGCTAGCAGCAGGCTTGGCTTTTTTCGCCGAATCACAACAACCAGGCGAAGGGATGCAAATGCTCGGTTATGCGATTTTGGGCGTAATTTTCATCAACGGCGTATTTTCTTTTTGGCAACAATTTCGCGCCGAGCGTGCGATTAGCGCGTTGCAAAAATTGTTACCGAGTTACGTTAAGGTCTTGCGAGACAATGTGATTCAACAAATTTTTGCCGCTGAATTAGTACCTGGTGATATTTTGGTTTTGCAAGAAGGCGACAATGTTCCTGCTGATTGTCGTTTGCTTGAGACGTTTTCACTTCGGGTAAATAATGCAACGGTGACAGGCGAATCGCTACCTCAAGCGCGTGATGCTGCGCCGTCAAATGAAGAAAGTTTAGAGCATTCGCGAAATACGCTGTTAGCGGGAACATCGGTGGTTTCGGGCGAAGGTCGCGCGTTAGTGTTTGCTACAGGCATGCACACGGAATTTGGAAAAATTGCTCATTTAACACAAACAGCGGTGAAAACTGAATCGCCTTTGCAACGTGAAATTATGCGTTTGAGCCGTATTATTGCGATTTTAGCGGTGTCGCTCGGCGTGATTTTTTTCATTATTGGACACAGCGTTGGCATGTCATTTTGGGCAAATTTTATGTTTGCCATTGGGATTATTGTCGCCAACGTTCCAGAAGGTTTATTGCCAACGGTGACGTTGTCGCTTGCAATGGCAACGCAGCGTATGGCAAAACGTAATGCCCTGATTCGCCATTTGCCTTCGGTTGAAGCGTTAGGCTCTGCTACCGTGATTTGCACGGATAAAACGGGAACGCTCACGCAAAATAAAATGTCAGTCCGAACCATTTATTTGCAAGACCGATTTTTTACGCCCATTCAGTTGGCACGAGAACCTGAAATTGTGGAAAGCCAACGGCGATTTTTTGAAAACGCGTTGCTTTGCCAAAGCCTCAAAGAAACGATGACGAACGGGCAATGGCAAGCATTTGGTGATCCAATGGAACTTGCGCTCGTACATACGGCAAAAACCTGTTTGGGTGAAAAAATCACCTATCCTAAAATTAACGAAGTCGCTTTTGATACCGACCGCAAACGACTTTCAACGATTCATCAAACGCCAAAAAATGTTGTTTTATATTGCAAAGGTGCGGTTGAAACTGTTTTGCCGCTTTGTACCCACTTGCAAGATGACGGCAAAATTTTAGACATGACCGCGCAAGAACGACAAAAAATCATTCGAGCGCAAGAACAGATGGCAGATAAAGGGTTGCGCGTGTTGGCGTTTGCGTGGCGCGAAATCGACGAAGGGCATAACAGTGAATCACAAGAAAATGAATTAACGTTTTGCGGGTTGGTTGGTTTGGAAGATCCACCACGCCCAGAAGTTGCCGAGGCAATGCAAAAATGTCATGCCGCTGGCATCAAAGTTATTATGGTTACGGGCGATCATCCACATACCGCCGTCGCTATTGGCAAACAAATCGGGCAAGTGTTATCAGATAATCCTGTGGTCATTACGGGGGATAAATTACGCAAATTATCCGAAACGCAATTACGTTTGGCGTTAGATGCCCCAGATATTATTTTTGCCCGAGTTGCCGCAGACCAAAAAATGCTAATTGTCGCTGCGTTAAAAAAGAAGAATCACATTGTTGCAGTCACTGGTGATGGCGTGAATGATGCGCCTGCCTTGAAACTTGCTGATATTGGCATTGCAATGGGCATCAGTGGCACAGACGTTGCCAAAGAAGCGGCGGATATGATTTTGCTTGATGATAATTTCGCTAGCATCATTGCCGCCATTGAAGAAGGCAGAGCCGTTTATGAAAATATCCGTAAATTTTTAACCTATATTTTGTCGTCAAATATCCCCGAAATTGTGCCGTATTTGCTATTTGCATTATTTAAAATTCCCTTGCCGCTGACAATTATTCAGATTCTCGCCATTGATTTAGGGACAGATATGGTGCCAGCATTGGGTTTAGGTTCAAGCAAACCCGAACCAGAAAGTATGTCCAAACCACCCCGTCCTTATGGTGAACGTTTGCTGGATTGGAAATTATTGTTTCGAGCCTATTTTTTCTTAGGCGTTTTTGAAGCGATTGTTGCAATGGGGGCGTATTTCTTTGTATTGCACACTGGCGCGTGGAAATGGGGAAACGAGTTAGCCATGAATTCTCCGCTTTATTTGGAAGCGACAACAGCGTGTTTTAGCGCGATTATTATCACGCAAATTGTGAATGTGTTTTTGTGCAAGATTCCGACACATTCCATTTTTCAGGGTAAGTTGTTTGATAATCCGATTATTTTGTGGGGCATTTTGCTTGAAATTGTCTTGATGATTTTTATTGATTACACGCCTTGGGGGAATTTTGTTTTTGGCACCGCCCCGCTGGATGCAATGACATGGCTAGTGATAATTCCGATGGCGTTTGTGATGCTGATTTTGGAGGAATTACGGAAGTTTTTTGTTAAACGAATGACGGTTCCAGCTCAATCACAACGTCGTCGTAAAACGGATTGATCGTTAACTTAACAAACGTTACGCGGGCTTTAAAGCACATCCCCCTGCGCTATCGCGCCGCCCCCTTCAAAGGGGGCAAAACCAGTAAAAATTAAAAACGGTTGCTTTTTAATCTTTAGTCCCCTTTGAAGGGGGCAGCCTGAAAGGCTGGGGGAGAGCGAAGCGAGGGGGACTGCTTTTGCCAATCAACTGCGTAACATCAGTTAGGTATCAACATACTCTCGCGAGTTGCCAATTTTCAATTCCCCATTTCAAAATAGTTTCTACATTTTCAGTTTGTAGTTGGGGTGGTGGATTTTGATTAAGCAATTGAAGTAAGTTGAATAAAACTAAATTCGGAGCTGTTAAATCGACAGCAGCAGCGAGTGTTTGTTTACTGAGTTTTTCGCCTTTTTCATTTACCAGAATTGGCACATGGACGTAATTGGGCGTGGGTAAATTTAAAACCTGCTGCAAGAAAATTTGCTTTGGTGTTTCATGGAGCAAATCCATGCCGCGCACGACATGATTGATATTTTGCCGAAAATCATCAAGGACAACGGCAAACTGGTACGCCACGATATTGTCGCGTCGTTTCAAAATGAAATCGCCGTGTTGCTCGGCTAAATGATGTGAAATGTGACCTTGCAAGCCGTCGTTAAAACTTATTTCTCGTGCATCGGTTTTAATGCGTAACGAATGGGGAATGTTGGCGGGGATATGTTGATTACGGCAGGTTTGCGCGTAAATAGGAGTTAAATCTTTGCGGGAACATTTGCAGCGGTAAATTTTTCCCTCGAAGAGGAGATTTTCTAAAACGGCGTGATATTCATCAAGATGCAAACTTTGATAATCCACCTGCCCATCCCAATGCAAACCTAGTGTTTCAAGTGTTTTTAAAATACTCGTTGTTGCGCCTACTACATTGCGTAGTGTGTCTAAATCATCAAATCGAAGCAGCCACAAACCTTGATTGGCTTTGGCATCAAGAAAACTCGCAAGAGCGGTATAAACTGAACCTAGATGCAAATGTCCAGTCGGTGAAGGCGCGAACCGACTGGTATAACGCGAGGCGTGCATTAGCCCATTTGTTTTTCACGAATCTCGTCTAGCGTTTTGCAATCAATGCAAAGTGTCGCGGTTGGGCGAGCTTCTAAACGACGAATACCAATTTCAATGCCACACGTTTCACAATAACCGTAATCCCCTGATTCAATATCTTTCAGCGCGTCATCGATTTTTTTGATTAAACGGCGTTCACGATCACGAGTGCGAAGTTCTAAACTGAATTCAGATTCTTGTGTGGCGCGGTCGTTAGGGTCTGGAAAATTTGCCGCTTCGTCTTTCATGTGAACAACAGTGCGATCCACTTCGTGCATCAACTCTTTTTTCCAGTTATGTAAAATTCCTGAAAAATGTTCGAGTTGAATTTCATTCATATACTCTTCGCCCTCTTTTTCTTGATACGGGGTGAAACTAAATGGCGAGGCATGGGCTTGGACATTTTCTGTCATCAATAACTCCTAAAAGGTGGCTAGATTTAAAACCGCGCATTTTTAGCAGAATAGGCACAGGTTAGCAAGCGAAAACAGTGATTTCTTGAATTATGACCAGATGTTACAAATCTATGTTGGAGTACGCCGTTGATAAATTTAAAGCACAGCCCCCAGCCTTTCAGGCTGCCCCCTTGCCAAGGGGGCGAAAGATTAAAAGCAACGGCTTTTGATTTTAATGGTTTTCCCCCTTTTTGAAGGGGGAGCGCGATAGCGTAGGGGGATTTGCTCTAGCTCTGCATAACATCAGCGAGCGAAAACATTCTCGCCAAACAGCGAGTAATACCGCCAAGATAATAGGGCCTAAAAATAAACCCACTGCCCCAAAAGCAGTTAAGCCACCAAAAATACCGAATAGCACAATTAAAAACGGCGTTTGCCCTGCCCCACAAATGACGAGTGGTCGAATGACATTATCGACGGTACTAACGGCTAAAAAGCCCCACGCAAGCAAACCCACGCCTGCAATGAATTCATTATTGATAAGCAACATGAAACTTATTGGCAACCAAACTAACGTTGCCCCCATTGGAATTAAAGCTAAAAAAGCCGTCAACGCACCAAGTAAAACAGGCGTACTTACACCCGCAACGGCATAGCCAATTCCTGCCACTGTCCCCTGCCCTAACGCGGCTAAAACCAATCCATAAACGACGGCGCGAGCCGTATCGCCCGCTGTTTGTAAATACACGTTATTTTTATCATGCAAAAAATATGCTGTGCCAATTTGCAATTGTGTGAGCCAACTTTCGCCATCTCGAAAACAAAAAAATACCGTTATCAATACAAAACACAATTTAATTAAGTATTGACCGAAACTTTTTAATAAATGCGCGGTTTCGCTCAAACCGATTTTCGCCCATTCAAGTAATTTTTCATTTAACGCCGCGCGATTCTCGAGTAAGTCATTGATATGATTTTGTAAATACTCGCCAATGTAAGGCACGTTTTGGATGAATGGCGGCAACTCTGTTGTGGATTGATTAAAATTTATGACCAAAAACGAATACGCGCGTGTCATTTCGTTTTGTAATAAATGGAGTAGAACGTAACCAATAATCAAGATGATGATTGTCATTGCACCTGTTAAGAAGCCTGCGCTTAATGATTTATTGCCGTTAAAATAGTCCGTCAATTTTTGATAAGGCGACCACAACACATAGGCGACAATAAATGCCCATGTAAGTGTTAGCATAAATTCGCGTAGTACCAAAAAACTCAGCCACAACAGCAATGTAAAACTGATGAGTGGGAGAAATTGGCGTAATAAAGAGGGAGGAGTTTTGTTCACTTTTTATAATCAAAAGCCACATTGAAATTGAATTATCAAAACAATACGTTAGAAATTACTCATCATCCATCATTATTTTTTGTGGATACACTCAAGAAACGTATGGCTGAGACGATAACCGCCTGTGCTATATTGTAGTAGCAAGTTATAAACTAATGCTAAAGCACCTCCCCCGCGCTATCGCGCCGCCCCCTCCAAAGGGGGCTAAAGATTTAAAAGCAACCGCTTTTGATTTTTACTGTTTTTCCCCCTTTGGAGGGGGAGCGGCGATAGCCGCAGGGGGAGGTGCTTTAATTTTTCATTGATAAACTTAAAAATTATAAGGTTATGCCGATAGTTCAACTCGCCATTTGTAATGGCGAGTTATAACCCTATCCATCCTTTCACGAAAATAAGGAGTACAAAAATGTCCCCGTCAGTCAATCAGTCAATCAGTCAATCAGTCAATCAGTCAATCAGTCAATCAGTCAATCAGTCAATCAGTCAAAAGTCTAAAAACCTCGCTCACTATGTCAAGTTTTTCCCCTGTCATTTACGTTAAAGGGAGAAATTAAAATGACTGTCGCACAAAGATTATATGTGTTGGTTTTTTCAGCAATTATTGGTTTAGCAGGTTTAGCTGGATTAGGTTATTTTCAAATTGGAAATGTCTACACTACGGCTAATTATGGAAATGTAAATACTACCCCTAGCTTGTTATTGTTGAACGATTTACAAAGTGGTTATTTGCGTACCCGTATCAATATGAATCGCCATATTCTGAATACGGACGAGAGTGCCATGGGAGAAATAGAAGACCGTTTAAAGCAAAGTCGTCAGCGTGTGTCTGATTCGATAAGGAAATATGAATCGGATGGTTGTTTTGGAACGAGCTGTTTTTCAGATGATAAGGAAAAAATACTTTTTGAAAAAATCAAAACAACATGGACAGAGTTTGAACCAAAACTTGAACCCATTTTGACAGAATCACGTCTTAACCATACAGAAAAAGCACGCGATATATTAGCAAGCACATTAAACCTTTCTGACAAAATGCAAGGTTTTATAGACGATGAATTCACTTACAACGCTGAATTGGCTAAAAAAGCCAGTGCTGATGCGGCAAGTTCAAAAGACAGTGCTATTAACTTATCTATTACCATTGCATTATTTGTCATTGTGATAGTAGGTGTAATGAGTTATCTGATAATACTCGCAATTACTCGACCTTTAAATCAATCCATTGAAATCGCAGATACCTTAGCAAGAGGCGACCTCACGGTAAAAATTGATATTACATCAAAAGATGAATTCGGTAGGTTGCTCACCTCTATGCAAAATATGGTTGCGAAACTTTCTCAAATTATTGGCGAAGTGAATGCGGCGGCAACCAACATTGCCTCAGCAAGTGAAGAAGTTTCTGCCACAGCTCAAAATATGAGCCAAGCAACCAGCGAACAAGCAGCAAGTGTTGAACAAACCAGTGCATCGGTTGAACAAATGTCTGCGTCGATTAACCAAAATACCGAAAATGCAAGAATTACAGATGGCATGGCTTCACAAGCAAGTAGCGAGGCGGTATTAGGTGGTGATGCCGTAAAAGAAACGGTTGACGCAATGAAAAGTATTGCTGGAAAAATCGGCATCATTGATGACATTGCGTATCAAACCAATTTACTTGCATTAAACGCGGCAATTGAAGCTGCTCGCGCTGGTGAACATGGAAAAGGTTTTGCGGTGGTTGCCGCCGAAGTTCGAAAACTCGCTGAACGTAGCCAAGTGGCAGCGCAAGAAATTGGCACGCTTGCGGAAGGCAGTGTGAACAGAGCAGAAACGGCGGGGAAATTACTCGATACGATTGTGCCATCGATTCAAAAAACGTCGAGTTTGGTTCAAGAAATCACGGCAGCGTCTGAAGAGCAATCCTCTGGTGTTAGTCAAATCAATGCGGCGGTCAATCAGCTTAATCAAGTCACACAACAAAATGCCGCCTCATCCGAAGAATTAGCTGCAACATCGGAAGAAATGAGTGGACAAGCCGCGCAATTGCAAGAGCTTATTTCATTTTTCAAGGTGAATGACACAGGCAATTCAAGTGTTAGACGTACTTATGCAAAACCACCTGTTAAAAAGAATTCAACATCGATTGCATCAAAACACGTTGATGAATCTGAATTTGTGCATTTTTAAGAGGTTGGTATGAATGACATCGTTGAAACAGTACATCCTGCTGCAATTACTGAAGAGCCGCAGCAATATCTCACTTTTATTCTGACGGGCGAAGCCTATGCCATCAACATTCAACGGATAAAAGAAATTATTCAATATGGGGCACTCACCGAAGTACCTCGGATGCCTGATTTTATTCGTGGTGTGATTAACTTGCGTGGTGCAGTTGTACCAGTTATTGATTTGAGTTCACGATTTGGCAAACAGCCTACCGTTGTTGGACGACGTAATTGCATCATCATTATCGAAGTGGAAGTTGGCAGCGAAACGCAAAGCATTGGTGTGATGGTGGATGCGGTGAATGCTGTGCTAGAAATTCCTGCGAGTGAAATTGAACCCGCACCGAAATTCGGGGCAAACATTCACACGGATTTTATTGCGGGTATGGGTAAAATTGATGGTAAATTTGTCATTATTTTGAACATCCAATATGTGCTATCGATGGATGACATGGCGGCACTTGTTGCTGTGCGTTCAGGTGCGACGACTGAATTATCAGCGGAAATTTAATTTTTGATGTCGCGCAACGTAGTATGCACGCGAGACTAAAGCAAATCCCCCTGCGCTTCGCGCTCCCCCTTCAAAAAGGGGGAAAACCATTAAAATCAAAAGCGGTTGCTTTTTAATCTTTCGCCCCCTTGGCAAGGGGGCAGCCTGAAAGGCTGGGGGCTGTGCTTTAAATTTACCACGAGAAAAAACCATGAATACGTTGCCAAATAATTTTTCAGACATCGCGCAGCAAATCAGTAATGCAACAGGCACGCTGTTTGAAATTCAAACATCAAAACCCATTTCGGGTGGTGATATTAACCGTGCATATTTATTACACGGTGCGTCAGCACGTTATTTTGTGAAACTCAATCGCGCCGATTTAGTCGAAATGTTCGCCGCTGAATTTGCAGGTTTGAATGCGTTAGCGCAAACCAAAACCGTAAAAGTGCCACAGCCAATTACGTTTGGTCAAACGGCAAACAACAGTTTTTTGGTTTTAGAATTTCTCGATTTAAAACGCACTACGCCACAATCAGAACATGTATTTGGCGAGCAACTTGCACAATTACATCGGCTAAAACAACCTTTTTTTGGTTGGCAAATCGACAATACGATTGGTTCAACGCCACAAAAAAATGCACGAACAGATGATTGGGTAACTTTTTGGCGTGAAAAACGTTTAGGTTTTCAATTACAACTTGCCGCGCAAAAAGGTTATAGCTCGCAATTACAAGTCTTGGGCGAAAAACTATCTGAACGATTAGGCGATTTTTTTGTTGATTACTCGCCGCAGCCTTCTCTTTTGCACGGCGATTTGTGGGGCGGAAATGCCGCGACAACTGAGCAAAACCAGCCCGTGATGTTTGACCCTGCGTGTTACTTTGGCGATCGTGAAACAGATTTAGCGATGACCGAATTATTTGGTGGTTTTTCCCAAAATTTTTACGCGGCGTATAACGATGTTTGGCAACTCGACGCGGGTTATAAAACGCGCAAAAACCTCTACAACCTTTATCACATCTTAAATCACGTCAATTTATTCGGTGGCGGTTACGCCGCGCAAGCAAAGCAAATGATGCAAAAATTACTCGCGCAATAATCGCGCTTGCCAGATTTGAAATTTGTTATTTTGCGCGAGTAATTTCACATTCGTTTTCCCAAAAATACGCGACAACGACACGCCATAATTCAAATGACGATTACCAATCACGAGCAATTCACCATGTTGGCGTAACAGGTTTTTTGCTTGTTTAAACATGGTTTGCGCGATGAAATCACCAATAACATGTTGTTGATGAAACGGCGGATTGCACAAAACCAAATCTGCCGAATTTTCCGCAAAATCGGTTAAACAATTGCCAACGTGAAAGTGTGCGATTCGATTTTTAAATGCTTTTTCAAAATTTTCCCGCGCGGATTCGATTGCCATAAAAGATTCATCAACAAAATGAATCGTCGCAGTCGGATTTTTTTGTGCCGCCATCAAACCCACAATTCCATTGCCACAACCCAAATCGATAATGTCACGATATTTGTCTGATTTTGGCAAATGCTCAAGAAAAAATCGCGTCCCAATATCGAGTTTTTCGCGCGAAAAAACATTCGCGTGGTTGCTAATTTCATAATCCGTATTTTCCAAAATATACCGAATCGGATACGGATTTTGTGGCGGCGACAAATCAGAATCAAGCGTTGCGAAAATCAAACGGGCTTTTTTTTGTGCTAGCGAAGTTTGTGTTTTACCAATAATGCGTTCGAGCATTTGCCAAACGCTCGGCGTTAAAATTTTAATCATGCCCAAGGCAATGATTTGTGTGTTTTCGTTAATATGCGAGCGCAGTTGCAATAACTGAAATTCAAATAACGCCAAGGTTTTTGGGACTTTGATAATCACCAAGTCAAAAACGTGAGGCAACACGTCAACACTTTTAAGAAGTGTTACTGACGATTCAGGCAACTTATTTTCGGCTAAATTCAAACGTGTGGCTTGTTGCGAAAGATACGAATCTGAAAGTGCGTATGGTTGAAATAAATGCAACGCACAAGCTAACGCGCCAAAACTGTCGTTTAGAATTAAAACATGCGTTGTTTTTGGTAAGTTCAATGTTTCGATGTGTTGCAAAACGTATTCGTCGGCGGCATCCCAAGCGCGTAACGATTCGTGGCTTTCTTTTGGCAAGCGTTGCAATGCAAATTTGCCTTGCGTAGTGAGAAGTTCTTCAATCATTGAAGTTGTTATGATTCCTAAAATTTATGGCTGGATTGCTAGGGCATGATAAGTGAGAAACGCACGTTTTTAAAATGTAACATACGCAGAATTAGACTTTTTTCGGATTCAACTGAATAAATTGAACGAAAAAATTTACTCAATGTTTGATTTAGTAATAGGTTTTGCATGACAATGCCGAAAACATCTACTTCGCTAAACATAGCAACAGGTAAAAATTATGGATGAAAAACGAAAAGAGATTCTTACTCTTCCTGTAAAAAATCTCGTTCCGATTAAGTTTCGGCGTGCTGACGATCATCACATTCTGATAGCAAGCCATGCTTTTTGGAAAGAAAGGATATACAACGCCATTACCAATAAAGAAACGTTAGACATCAGTGAAATGCTTAATGGAAGTCTTTCAGATTTGGGTCATTGGTTACATGACGACGCTTCACATCCACATGTCGCAAAACTGCAAAGCTATTACGACTTACGAAAAAAGAACTCCGATTTTCATCTTCAGGCAAGTAAAGTTGCCGAATACATCAATGCAAAACGCTACGATGCTGCATCACGATTAACCGAATCTTCCTCTGCTTTTGAATACGCCTCAAATGCGGTTGTTGAAGCCATTTTCGCACTTAAAAAAGAATTTGATAATTCTGTGGGACGAAATAATAACGGTTCCATCGTGAACTAACAAAATCTATTTTGGATTCAATCGGTACCCCATTTTTTGCATAGACTAAAAGAGGTAATCAAATGAATATGAAAAATACATTTTTCTTCCTTATTTTGTTAATGGCATTTTTGCTACCTATAAATGCGGGGGCGTTTGTTTGGACACAAGATGTTGCCCCTATTCCCGCTGCTGCATTAACGGATGGCGGTTCAAAAGTTCGCATTTGTCACCGAAAAGGTAACGGCGGTTACGTTGTTATCAACATATCTATCAACGGATTAAATGGACATAGCAAACACAAAGCTAGCGGCAAAAAACTCGCCGACGAATTTTATATCAATGGTAAATGTGATGGTTCAACAGAAACACCTGAGATTTGTGCTGATAATCAAATACTGAATAATCAAACTAACCAATGTGAAACTTGTCCAACAGGTTTTATGGCGGATGACTCAGGAGAAACGTGTATCACGCCGCCTAGCTGTACAGGTGGTCAAATTTTAAATGCAGCTCAAGATGGATGTGTTTGTCCGACAGGTCAGTCGTTTGTCAATAATGTATGCACAACGGTTTGTCCTACAGGGCAAGTGTTAATCGGTGGCGTTTGTACAAAAACGTGTCCATCAGGACAATCGCTGGTTAATGGTGTTTGCACAACAATAATCTGTCCCACAGGGCAATTGCTTGTCAATGGCGTGTGTTCATGTCCTGTTGGTCAACAACTTGACGATGATGAATGCGAGGATATGCCTACTTCAGAATCATTTTTACCGACTGTGAACCCGTTGAAAACAAGCACGGCAAGACCCGTTATCACAGGTTCAGCGGGGCAAAGTACCTCGCTGACAATTTCATTGGCTAAAAAATCAACCTCAAATGAAAGTTATAACGTGGTAGTTGAAGCAACACCTGTGAGTATTACTGAAAATGGCTTTTGGGCATTTACACCTGCAATCGACCTGAAACCAGGAATTTATGATGTGATTGCGACAGGCAATACAGGTGTTGATACCAGCAAAGACGAATTAGAAATTGCCATCGATATTTGCAACAAAAGCCAAACACCCAGTGATCAGATGATTTCAATTTCAGAGTGGGATGTGAATAAAGAAAGTCCGTCATATTATTTGGGGAAATGTACACCATCATCCGATGCCAAGCCGTTGCCAAATGACCCACAAACCAAATGTGTGAATCCAAATGCAGGAGAAGAATGTATTCCTTTACCGTTTGATCCGACGGCTAAGGCTTATGAAGCTATCACCAGCGAAGTGCAAACTTGTGATGATGGCGGGAAAAAATACGCCAACGAACAATTAACAGGTTTAACCATTAAACGAGTACGACTTGCCAATGCAACGACCACGCAATCGCTTGATTTAAGCACGCCTTTAGATGTTAATTCCGATGGCAGCCAATCGAAATTAAAACTTAAATACGGTGTCAAATTGGCTGGCGGGCAAATGGATATTAGCAATGCGACGATTACAGGCGGCAATCAAGCAACGCCTGTTAAATTAACCAATGTGACGCTTGCCGATGTCTTCATTGATACGGTCGTTGACTATATTGATAGCTCTGGAAATTTAAAGGCGAATGGCTCTTACATTACCGTGAAAGGTGGCAACACGACTGGCACAATCACTGGCGGCATGATAACCGCAGGTGCAAATAACGAAAATAAGCCAGTACGAGGCAGTGTCGCTACGGGAATCTATCAAGGTGCCATTGCAAACGATGTATTAACCAAAGGGCGACGCATTCGTGGCACGCTAACGAATGCTGTGATTGAGAATGCCCGCACCACTAGCGTTAATGGCGAAACTCGCCTTGATGCGGGCGATATTGTCAGTGGCACAATCACTAATGCTCAAGTATTTGGAACAGTGCTGAATGCGACGTTAACAAATGTGAACATTTCAAACGTCAATCACTGTTTTTCCAGTGGAACAGTTGGTAATCGTGGACAGTTAAATTGGAAAGAAGTGGTTAAATGATGATGCGTAGGGGCAGATACATAAGTCTGCCCCTATTTTCTATTACTGACTGAATGTTACGAAAAAACTTCCATTGCCGAGCGAATGCGCTGCTGCGCTTTTGACACCACATCGAGAGAGAAGTCAGGGCTTAATTTTTTATTCTTGAGTTTTGTGTAAGCGGGAATGGCATTGATATAGGGTAAATCTTTTGCTTGTTCTGTTCCTAAATAACTGTGAAATTTTGCCAAAATAACAATGTCCGTTAAGGTCAATTCTTCTTGCCCACTTTCGTAAAACCAATTTTCGCCATGCTTTGGAATTTCAATCAATTCGTCCGCAAACTTCAATTGTTGCAAAACAAATGCCCCTATCTCTGGATTTAAATAAGGCATCGCATTTTGTAATTCGTCCAAATTCGGCGCATCTTCATGATTCTTTTCAGCAAAGTTCAGCAATGGAATCGCGCCAATATCGCAAATTAACCCAGCAAGTAACGCATCTTCAGGACTGACAACACCTGATTCTTGTGCAAGCACAAAACTCAAACTCGAAACATGTACGCTTTTTTGCCACAAGTATTTCATCTTCAAAATAAATTCGGGGGATTTACTTTGAAATAATTGTTTGACGCTAATGCTCATAACTAATTGATTCGTCGCTTTTAATCCCAAACGAGCAACCGCATCGTGGCAATTGGTTACAGGTTTTAAAGACGCATACAGCGCACTGTTTGCAAGTTGAATCAGGCGTGTGACGATAATGACATCAAGTTGAATAATTTTGACCGCTTCGTCAATACCAATATCTTCGCTCATCGCTTTACGCAGTTGAATGGCAACCTGTGGAAGCGTTGGCAAACTTAATTTATTTTCTCGACAAGCAAGCGATAAATTGTGAAAAAACGGCGTAACTGACACTTCTTTGGGTAGAGAAAAATCAAGTAAATCAATGGGGTCATTGTTTGTTTTGACTTTACTTTCATTTATCCACCAATGCAAAATGGAAGGAGAGACTGATAATACAGTGCATTCTGTTTGCGTGACGGCGGTTGCACCGTACATTTTCCCGCTGTTGAGCGGTAAATTAGATAACGCCGTGTTGCCGTCAACGTAATAAGAATCTGCACCATCTGAAGTCAATTTAATGCAACCCTTTAGCAAGTAGTATATTTTGTCGCTTTTTTCACCCAAAATGAAAATGACGGATTCGGGAGTGTAAATAAAAACGTCCTGCTCAATAAGTTCTAGTTCTTCATCTGGCAAATCACGAATAGGTGCTAATTTTTTCAGAATGGCTAATGGAAGTTTGCTGTGGCTTTTCGCTATAGGTTTTGTGATTTTCAATGCACCGTTTGGCGAGGCAGCGTCTGAATCATCAACCTTCGCATCGCTTAATTCATCAGCTTTATTTAATGTAAAAATCTTTTTCACTAACGTTTTCATAATCCCCTAATCCTTCATTTTTATTTAATGTCCCATTTTTCATGGCACGTTCTAATTATTTGGGGATTATCTTATGAAATGCGCTAGGGTAAACCTTGCAATTTCTTGCAACAAAACTGTCATGTATTTCTGTAGAGAATTAACGGTTATGCTTGAATTTTTAGTGGAAAACAAAGTTGGTAACCCGCGCCACGCACCATTTTAATACTGGGTAAATCATCTAAGAAAGGGGAGATTTTTTTGCGTAGCCGACTAAAATGTACTTCAAGATTCGCTTTGTCCCAGTCTGAACAAATGGGTTTTAAAAGTTCTAACAATTGTTCAGCATTCGCCAAGTTATTAGGTGCTAAGGCTAAATGATTGAGTGTTAATACTTCAGTGGGGTGCAGTGCAATAGGTTGGTTACAAGTTATAAACAACAACTGCCTTTTTATATCGAGTATCCACGCAGTATTTTCAACAACGCGATCTAATCGCCGTCCTAAACTCAAAACGACTGCACTAATTTCAAGCGGACTTGCAGGTTTACTGACATAAACATCTGCGCCACTTAAATAACCTTTGGTTTTTTCTGAGGTTGACGTGCGAACCGTGTGCATCACAATTCCAATATGGGGGAACGCTTGGCGCATTCGCTTTGCAATACTGTTGCCATCTTCTAGCGGTAAATTTAAATCCAATATCAACATATCAGGTTTCACCCCGCTTTGGAGTAATTCGTCTAATTCTTCCCCCGAATCAGCACCTTGTACACAATGCCCATCCGCTTGCAAATGAATTACTAATTGTTCCCGCAAACTGGTGTAATCTTCCACTACGATAATGCGTAGTGGCGGTTCAAATGTTATTGAGGTAAGCATAATTGAAATTCTACCTTGTCGTTGTGATCGATATACTCGATTCGTCCACCCAATTGCATAGCAATCCCTTGAACGAGCCATAATCCTAATCCCGTGCCACGAAATCGTTGAGCATTTCGACTGCGATAATACTTTTCAAAAATTTTTTCTGCATCGGGTTTGCCTGCTTTGCCAACTTCGTTAAACACAGAAATTAACAAAACAGATTGTTGCGCGTTGTAGTTTGCAGAAATGAGAACCACACTTTTTGCGGGCGAATACTTGAGCGCGTTTTCCAGCAAATTACTCATAATAATTTGACATAACAAGACATCGCTGGTGATTGAAATTTGCTCAGAAATGTCAAATTGTAAGCGCGTTGCATTTTCTGGTTTTAGCCAAAGTCCCTGAAAACGCCTGTCATACAGCAGCATATCAAATGAAAATGTGGTTATGTTCGTTGGTGATAAGGCGGCTTGTTCTAATTTATCCGCTTGTAAACAACGCTCTGTAATTATCGACATATCGTGTGCCGCTGCCTGAATATGTTTAAGGCTCAATTCATTGATTTGAGCATCTTGAGTACGTTCAATGTTTTGTGCTGCAAATTCAATGGTTGCAATGGGGGATTTTAATTCATGTGTGAGCATGGCTAAAAAATGACTTTTTTCAATCGAATGTTGCCGCTTTTTTTCAACTAGCAATTCGAGTTGTTGGCGGGCAGTTTCCAATTCATTCGTTCTTTCTAAAACTTTCGACTCTAAAATTTGCTCGGAGGATTTGAGCGTTTCGACTAAAAGCTGTTGCATGTTTTCTTTTTCTAATCGAATCGTTTTATAGCGATCTGCAAGTGCAATTGCCATAAGTATCATTTCAATCGCCGAGCCAATTTGTACCGAGTTAGTTGTAAAAATATTTGTTGGTAACGCGGTAAAATTTTTCAGCATGTGAGTGGCTGTGCCAACAACGAATACAAAAAAAGCGAAAGAGAAAATATACGCATTGCGTTGTTTTTTTAAAACACACGTTAAACAGATAATGAAGAATAAAGGCGGCGTTAACAAGTATATCGTGGCAATAGGTATGACGGGCATCTGGAGTGGCACGGTGATGAGTGCAAAGATGATGAGCAAATAAAAAGCAATAAACATCTTAATTACACGATCTATTATTGGCGTGACAATTTTGGTGTTAAGCATTGAACGCATAAAAAATAAAAAAGTGATTACCAGCCCCGCACCTAACATAGGCATTGTTTTGTCAATCCAAAAGGTGGAATCAGGAAATAAAAACTCCTTGAATAATCCGTTCTGAGCAGACACGGTTAATGCAATAAAAAAACAAGAATTGATGTAGCGTAAATAAATTGCATCGCGCAATAACAAAAAAAGTAAAAGGTTGAACAATAACATGGTCGTCGCCATACCAAAATACAGTGCTTGAATTTGATAGTCATTGCGTTCGTGAATGCGAAAATCTTGCGTTGTCCATAACTTTGTTGGAATGCGCGTTGAGGTGATTGACCTAATTCTTAGATAGAACAGTTGCGTTGAATTAGCGGGCAATACGATAGGAAAAACAAAATAACGGTTTTTATAAGGGCGAGTGGAAAATGGTAATCTTAATCCTGTTTGAATGCTCGAATAAGTGCCATCAAAATTGGGAGTATAAAAATCAACATTTGAAAGAATTGCGTCGCTGATTTCTAACATTCGCTCAACAGGCTTATCGCTGCTATTTTTCAATGGTAATCGCAACCAATACGCAGCGGAACTAAAACCGTAATTTAAGGTTTCGTCGGGCGGTAAATGCGTTTTAAAACGAGTGCTATTTTCAGGCAATTGCAGATCGGTAAATGTAAGCGTGGTGGTTGGATCTTCTAAAACCGCAAAGTATTGAGTGAGAGAAACCGCATCTTGATTAAATTTGCTGACATCTAAAACGTTATCTTCGGCAAACGCATTCGTTATGCCCACCTGTAGGAAAAATAAAATTAAAAGTTTTAACATCGTTAATTCATTGCAAGAACCGCGCGATTTCGTCCTTGATTTTTAGCACTGTAAAGGGCTTCATCAGCGACGTGAATCAAATTATGCGGCGTAACATTTTCTGTCGGCGTTATCACTGCAACGCCAATACTTACACTTACATAACCAAAATCCGACACGTTATGTGGCATGGCTAAGACTTGAAAAGTTGTGCAAATTTTTTGAGCTACATTAAATGCTTCATCACTACGGGTTTCAGGCATTAAAAATACAAATTCTTCCCCGCCATAACGCGCCACCAAATCACCTTTGTGAGACAAATTATCTTTCAAAATCTGAGCGACAGCTTTTAAACATTCGTCTCCCATTTGATGCCCGTAAAAATCGTTGTATTTTTTAAACCAATCCACATCAAGCAACATGAGAGCGAGTGATTGTTTGGTCGATTTAGCGCGTTGCCATTCCTCAATTAACGTTTCATCAAAATTACGCCGATTCGCAATGCCTGTTAAACCATCGGTTCTACTAAGGGCTTTTAATTTTCGATTGGCAATTTCTAATTCAGTCGTTCGCTCTTGTACGCGTATTTCTAAAACATGTTCTGAGTTTTTCAAATTTTCAACAAGCAGTTGCTGGGCATTTTCTTTTTCTAAATGAATCGATTTATAACGATCCGCTAACGCAAACGACAGCATAAAAACTTCGACTTCTTGACCAATTAGCGTGCCATATTCAAACAAAGGGCTAATAGATAAGACGTTAAATAAAGCTAAAAATCGTAATACGAGAAAAATACTCAGTGTTGCAAAAGTCCCAAGAAAAAAATAAGCACCGCGCTGACCTTTCAACGCACAAATGAGCGGAATAATTAACAAGAGAAATGTTGTCGTGAGTTGAAAAAGAGCCGCAAATTTAGCCACTGTTTGAAATGAGATAATGAAGAAAATCACACAAATTAAAAACATTCCAATAAAGAACTTAATGCAATTATCGAGTTTAGGCATCAGCGTTTCTGTGTCTAGCATTCGCCGAGCAAACAGCAACAGCATGATAAAAGATAACGAGACACTAATGCCCGTTCCTGACTTTGCTAAAAAAGGATTGTCACCAAAAATAAATTCGCTGCCGATTCCTGATACACAAATATGGGATAAAACACCAAAAATTACAGACAGTGTGAATAATAAATAATTGATGTCCTTGATATTCAGATATAACAAAAAGTTAATAATCACCATTGCTAACATGATGCCGTAATACAAGGATTGAATAACGTAGTCGCCGCGTTCGTGTGCATAAAAGGCTTTCGGTTCCCATAAATGGCAAGGAATAATAATACTATTAGGCGTTTCAACACGCAGAAAAACAACGTAATCGCTGCTTGCAGGAATCACAATCGGGAAGACAAAATTTCGGCTTTTATGTGGACGATTTGCAAAGGGTTTTGAATAGCCTGTTTCGATTGCTTGATAGCCAAAATGCTCGCTGGGATAGTAAAAATCAAGACGTTCTAACAATGGTTGATCCATTTCTAGCATACGCTCAATCGGTTTATCGCTGCTGTTTTTCAACGCCAATCGCAACCAATAAGCAGACGTTGTGTAACCATAATTCAAGGCTGCGCTAGGCGACAAATTCGTTTGGAAACGACGGCTATTTTCAGGTAATTGCAAATCGGCAAGCGTGAGCGCAGTTGTTGAATCTTCTAAAACCGCAAAGTATTGCGTGAGAGAAACAGCATCTTGATTAAATTTGCTGACATCTAAAACGTTATCTTCGGCAAAAGCGTTATTTGCGATAAGCCACAAGCAAAACAAAATCAAAAAGTAACGCCAACTATTTCTAACCATCCTTAACTCACCGCAAGAATAGCTCTGTTTCGACCTTCTTTTTTTGCCTTGTAAAGTGCTTCGTCGGCAATTTGGATTAAGTCATTGGGTTTTAACTCATCAGTTGGAATAATTGCCATAACACCAATGCTGACACTGACAAAGCCAAAATCCGATAATTCATGTGGCAAGGCACGTTTTTCAAATTCACGACAAAGTTTTTGCGCTATTTTCAATGCTGTTTCAGCGTCAGTTGCTGGCGCGATAAAAACAAATTCTTCCCCACCATAACGCGCGACCAAATCACCTGTGCGGCAAACGGTTTCTTTTAAGATATCTGCAACCATTTTCAAACATTCATCGCCCATCTGATGCCCATAAAAATCATTATATTTTTTGAACCAATCTACATCGAGTAACCCAAGTGCTAGCGGTTGACTTTGTCTGCCCGCGCGTTCCCATTCAACAGCAAGTACATTGTCAAAATGGCGACGATTTGCAATGCCTGTCAAACCATCCGTAATGCTTAATGCGGCAAGTTTTTGGTTTGCAATTTCTAACTCTTTCGTGCGTTGTGCGACACGTTCTTCGAGCATGACTTCCGATTCGCGTAAATTTTTCATAATGCGTTGTTGTGCTTGAAGTAATTGCTTTTGGGCATTTTCTTTTTCTTTTCGAAAGACGTTAAAGCGATCTGCAAGCGAAATTGCCATGAGTTGTACTTCAAGTGCAGAACCGATTTGTACACCGTAAATAGTAAAAAAATTTGTCGGTAAAAAACCTGTGCTTCGTAGTTGTACGACGATTGCACTCAGCAAAAATATGAAAAAAGCAATGGAAAAGAAATAAGCATTTCGCTGACGTTTAAAAATGCAACGAATGCAAATAATAAACACCGTGAGCGGCGGAATTAAATAAATGACAACCAATAAATGCACAGGGACAAGAAGAGGAACAAGCGTTAATGCCAATAAAATTAAGATATAAATTCCAATGATGAATTGAACAATTTTGTCAAATTTGGGTTCTGTGACCTTGATGCCCAACATCGAACGCATAAAAAGTAAAAAGGCGATGGTCGCAATTCCTGTTACATAAGGCAGCGTTTTATCTGCCCAAAATAGGGATTCAGGTGCAATAAATTCTTTGAATAAGCCATTGATAGCCGCTATCACAAGCGAAATGCTCAAACTAGACATGGCATAAAATACATAAACGCTGTCACGCAATAACAAGAACAACAATAAGTTAAACAATACCATCGCACTGACCATGCCAAAGTACCAAGCCTGAATCAGATAATCTTTGCGTTCGTGAATTTTAAAGGCTTGCGTTGTCCATAATTTTGCGGGAACGATGGTTGCGGTTTTCCCTTTAATTCTTAAAAAATACGTTTGCTTAGAATTTGCTGGCAACGTGATGGGAAAAACAAAATAACGATTTTTATATGCACGAGTTGAAAAAGGAAACGCTAGCCCTGTGGTAATGCTCGAATAATTATTTTGGGCATCAGGCTGAAAAAACTGCACATTGGAAAGTCGTGCATCGCTAATTTCGAGCATTTGTTCAATCGGCTGATGACTTGAATTTTGCAGCGTTAAACGTAACCAATGCGCTGTTTCTGAATAACCGAAATTTATCGCTTCGGCGTTTTTTTGTTCACAAAAAAAACGATTAGCTATCTCGCTTGTTTGAATGTCAGAAAATGTAAGTGTCGCGCTTTCGTCTTGAAAA
>JAQTOT010000182.1 GCA_028713145.1 Methylococcales bacterium | reverse complement strand
TGAAATGCACAGCGAAATTTCCTCGCCACTTTCGGTAAAAATGGTCAAAAACGTCGCTGAAAATAAGCGTGTTCAAGGTTGGACAAAATCGCTCTTGACGCTTTATCAGCAAAAAAATCTGCAAAAAACCGCGCGTTTTTTACATTTGCCACAAATTTTAGGTTTAGGAAAACTGGAACGTTTAATACCCAATTCTCAAGAGTCCCAACCGCTGCAAAATTATTATCCTGCGAAAAATGAGATGAAAGGTGATGTCGGTCTGTTCATTGGTTGCATGGGCGAATTGTTCGATTTTGAAACAGTCAATGCTGCGATTACGGTGTTGACGCATAGCGGTTTCAATGTTCATTTGCCCGAGTCACAAGCCTGTTGCGGCGCATTGGCATTGCACGAAGGCGATGCCAAAACGGCAAAGAATTTAGCGGCGCAAAATCAAGCTGCGTTTGCAAATGAAAATTTGCAGGCAATTATCACGATTGCAAGCGGTTGTGGCAGCACGTTGAAAGATTACGCGCCGAAAGTCGTCGATATTAGTCACTTCTTGTCGCAATTTGAGTTTGATTTAAAACCGCTAGCAGCAAACATTCGAGTGCATTCCCCTTGCACGCTCAAAAACGTGTTGAAAACCGACAAAAGTGTTTTGACATTATTAAAACAAATTCCTGACGCGAACATTTCACCATTGCCAGAAACGACTCAATGTTGCGGCGCAGCGGGAACTTACAGTTTAAGACATGACAACATGGCGCAAACTTTGTTAAACGAATTACTTGAAAGCGCGTTAGAAAAACCAGCCGATTATTTGGTGAGTTCAAACATTGGTTGTGCATTGCACATTGCAGCGGGATTGCGTGAGCGAGGTGAGATTCTAAAAGTCGTACATCCGATTGTGTTAATCGCCCAACAACTCAAATGAAAAATGGCGCGATATTCGCGCCATTTTTTTGTAAATCGTTTAACGGTAATTTCGACCGTAAAAAATCTCGGTAACTTCTTTGTGAACTTTCTTTTCGATTTGCGCTTTTTGCTCGGCTGACAAATTGCACTCTTTCTCAAACAAATAGTTTTCCAACTCCGTTTCTTTGAGCATCATTTTGGTGTGAAAAATGTTTTCTTGATACACGTTCACATCAATCATTTGATAATTTTCTTGCGTGTCGAGGGCAATGAAATCTTGAATCGACGTAATGTCGTGGTCGATGTAGTGTTTTTTGCCTTCAATATCACGCGTAAAACCTCGCACGCGATAATCCATCGTCACAACATCTGATTCAAAACTGTGAATCAAATAATTCAAGGCTTTCAATGGTGAAATACGACCGCACGTTGATACGTCAATATCGGCACGAAAGGTACTAATGCCATTATCAGGATGACTTTCGGGATAAGTGTGAACGGTGATGTGGCTTTTATCTAAATGCGCCAACACGGTATTTGTAGTTAACGGGCCAGGCGATTGTGAATTCATACTCGGTGGTGGTGGTGAATCACCTTCTGAAATCAGCATCGTCACACTCGCGCCTTGTGGGTCGTAATCTTGACGAGCGATATTTAAAATTTGTGCGCCAATAATATCAGCAACATTTTTTAAAATTTGGGTCAATTTGTCAGCGTTATAGGCTTCGTCAATGTATTCGATATAAGCCTGTTGCTGCTCGGCAGGGGCATAACAGATGTCGTAAATGTTAAAACTAAGCGACTTCGTTAAATTGTTAAAGCCGTGTAATTGTAATTTTGTATTCAACTTATTTAAACCTCGATAACTTCAAAATCATGGGTAATTTCTACCCCTGCATTTCCCAACATAATTGACGCAGAGCAGTATTTTTCTGCGGATAATTTTACAGCGCGTTCAACGACGGCAGGTTTTAAGTCCCGTCCGCTGACGACAAAATGAACATGAATTTTGCTAAAAACAGCAGGCACAGCGTCAACACGTTCTGCGGTCAGTTCAGCTCTGCAAGCGACTAAATCATTACGTCCTTTTTGTAGAATTTGCACTACGTCAAACGATGAACAACCGCCCATGCCAAGTAATAACATTTCCATTGGACGAAAACCCATGTTGCGACCACCGTGATCAGGTGCGCCATCCATCACAACCGTGTGACCGCTGCCTGATTCACCTAAAAACATCATGCCATCAACCCATTTCACTGTTGCTTGCATTGTTTTGTACCTCATTGAATTTAAAAAATGTGGCGAATGGTATCACACTATTTTTATTGCAAATATGACAGGGGGATTTTTTTATTCAAAAAAGCGTTCCAGCCCTTTTGTATTGCATGATTTAGAGCGTTATTTTGAACCAAAGTGCGTGGCTAAAAATGCCTGTAATTCGGAGTTAATTGCTCGGTTTTGAATGCGCTCACTGCAATGATTTGCCCAATTTCCTTGCACGTTCATTTTGTTTTGTTCGTAAAATTCACGCATCACGTTGTTATACGAATCAACGGCGGCAGCTTGCGAATTTGCTTGATAGAATTCTTTATGTAAAACCGCTTCTTGCGGCAAACGCGGTTTCACGGCAATTTGCTTTTCAGGATTTGCATAACCTACGCAAAGTCCAAAAACAGGAAAAACACCTTCTGGCAATTGTAATTCTTCACAAACGCGCGTGACATTGTTGCGTAATGCGCCAATATAAACCGTTCCCAAGCCTTGTGATTCAGCGGCAATCACGGCATTTTGCGCGGCAAGTGCGGCATCAATAATCGCAATCAAAAAAAGGTCTAATTGATACAAACCTTGTGGGTCGAGATTATCGGCTTTCATGATGTTTTCAAGTCGTGCCACATCAGCAAGCCAAACCAAAAATAACGGAGCTTGTGTGATTTGTGACTGATTATTAGAAAGTTCGCAAAGGCGTTGTTTGCGCTCTGGATTGGTGACTGCAACCACGCTCCATAATTGTAAATTTGACGAACTCGCCGCTGATTGCGCCGCTGCAATCATCAATTCCAACGTGCCTTCGGGTAACGGTTTATCGAGGTAATGACGAATTGATTTGTGAGAAAGTAAGGTTTCCAAGGTTGAATTTAATTCAAAATCTAAATGGGGGAGATTTTTGCCGTAACGCACTGACAATAAAGCGGATAAAGTCGTAGACATTTTGTGTTATGTTTGCGGTTGTTTAAGAAAAATTGATTTTAAACAATTTTATTGAGAATCCAATTAGAAATTAAGGCAAATCCTATGACTGAAACATTCCACCAAGGTAATCTTGAATTACAAAATCATTTTGATTCACGCAAATTAGCTGACCGTGTGCATGAATTGATTGTGCATGAAACAATTACGGACGAAGAACGCGCATTTATTGAATCGCGCGATATGTTTTTTATCAGCAGTGTCGATGACCAAGGTCGTCCGACGGTTTCGCACAAAGGTGGCGCGACAGGTTTTGTGCGGGTGATTGATGAAAAAACGATTGCGTTTCCTGATTACGACGGCAACGGGATGTTTTTAACGACAGGTAACATTGCGTTAAATCCTGAAGTCGGTTTGCTGTTTATTGATTTTGAAAATCCACAACGTCTGCGTTTGCATGGCACAGCAAACATTGTTTTAGATGACCCACTTTTGGAGGAATACATTGATGCAAAATTTATTATTCGCATCACGGTTCGGAATTTGTTTTTGAATTGCCCGCGCTACATTCATCGTTATAAAAAACTGGAACAATCCGAATATGTCCCGAAAAAAGATTGTGTTGCGCCAATTCCTGATTGGAAAAAGTTAGATGCTGTGCAGGATGTTCTTACTGATAAGATATAATCCACTCAAATACATTAGCTAAACAAATTTAAAAATGACTAATAAAATTAACTATATTGAAAAAGTAGAAATATCAGGGCTTTGGCAACGATATGATATTACTTGGAATTTAAACCCCGATGTGAACATTTTAGCGGGAATAAATGGAAGCGGAAAATCGACTATTTTTGATTGTATTTCTGGGCTAGTTTCCACAGGTAAAATCCCCGAACCTCGATTGCCAATGGTAAAGAAAATTGATGTATTTTTTAATGATGGTAAAAATATTTCCCCAGAAATCACATCTGAGATTAAAGAAAATGGAATGCCTAATGTAAATATCATTAGCACTTTTGATAATTCTCTAACTCCTATCGAATCGGTGAGAAAATTATCAAATAGCTCAATAACAACAGAATTAGATTTAGTTATTTTTCTTCTACAAAAACAATACCTAGAATATCAAATTAACATTCTCCAGCGAGAAATAGATAGTAGAAAACAATACGCGCTTACGATGGAAGGTATTAAAAATAAAAAAACAAAATTTGAAGAAATACAACTTTACTTCGCCGATGTTGATGAAAAAATTGGAAAAATTCAATTCTCCAAAGAAAAATTTTTAGAAATTATTGATGAGTTATTCTCCGAAACTGGTAAAAGAATAAATCGTGAAAAAAATGAAGTTGAATTTTTATTAGGAGATAAAGAAATCACACCTTTTCAATTGTCGTCGGGTGAAAAACAACTTTTGATTATCCTTTTGACTGTGCTAATTCAAGATAACAAACCATCTATTTTATTTATGGATGAACCTGAAATATCACTACACATTGAATGGCAGAAAAAAATTATCAAATACATTCGTGAACTCAATCCAAACGTTCAAGTGATTATCGCAACTCATTCGCCAGCAATTATTATGGAAGGTTGGATGGATAAAGTTTTTGAAGTCAGAGACCTCATTGTCAAGGATTACGAAAAACTATGAGTTCATTAACAAGCAATGTATCGTCAGATTATCAAAAAGCCAGCAATGTTTTAGCCCCTAAATCATTTCCTAAAACGGTTGTAGTTTATGTGGAAGATGCAGAGGATGTTTCGTTTTGGCACGGCATATTATGCGGCTATGAACAACAAGCTAATATCAGGTTCGATTTTAAACCTTATTCAAACGATAGTTTGGCTACAGGAAAAAAAGAATTAAAAAAGTTATTTGATAACGTTGGCGAGTATTTAATTATCTGTTTGGACAGTGATTACGATTATCTGT
>JAQTOT010000181.1 GCA_028713145.1 Methylococcales bacterium | reverse complement strand
GTCATCGGTGCAACATCACGCCACACTGCAAAATGCGATTTTATCCGCGCTGTGAAATTATCGTTTTTGGTGTTGTTGTAATATGCGACCAGTTCAAACTGATTTTTGTCAAAACACGCGAATAACGGCTCAATAAAATACGCCACCGCGTGATTCCAAAAATCGCCCGACACCATCGCCACACGCAATTTTTTATTCGGCTCACGATTTTCAGGCGAATGCACTAACGGGTTAATCCCTTGCGAGGCAACTTCTCCAAAACGCAACGCTTCTTGAAAAGCGTCCTCTGGCGAAACATTCGGATTATGCGCGAGGGTATAAAGCAAATTGGTGTAGGCTTCCAAATAGCGTGGATTGACTTCAAGTGCTTTGTTATAGGCAATTTGCGCGGCTTCTAAATCACCTGCATTTTTGAGCAAATTGCCTAAATTACTGTGTGCTTCGGCGAAGGTCGGATTGATTTCAATTTCACGTTGATAATGAGCAATTGCTTTTTCGATTTGATTGGTTTTGCTCAAAACCAACGCAAGGTTGTAATTCGCTTTGATAAACGACGGATTGATTTTGATGGCTTTGAGATAACTTTCTTTGGCTTCATCAAAACGTCCTGCTTCATTGAACGCATTGCCTAAGTTATAAGCCGCTTCGGCATCTTGTGGCAGTAATTCTGACGATTTTCGTTTTGCTTCAAGTGATTCGTCTAATTTTCCTAAACGTTGTAAGACTGCCCCTAAAACTTTCCAAGTAAAACCGTGTTTCGGGTATTTGACGAGCAATGCGCGAGCGGCTTTTTCGAGTTCATCGTTTTTATTCTGGTTGAATAATTCGATTAAACGATTCGTGTCCGTTTGTGGCGGTTGCGAAACAGTGGACTTTTTACCGAATGATTTAGGAAGCGGTTTTTTCATGAATCATCTGCCTCGTCGGCTAATTTCACTAAACGTTTTTTCAATGGTTCTAATTCTTCAACGGTTTTTGCACGAATGGTGGCATGAGCGATTTTGCGACCTTTGCGCGGAGCTTTGCCGTACAAATGCAAATGCGTGTTGGGGATTTTTAACACGTCTTCATTTTCAGGTTTGCCGCCGATGAAATTCACCATTGCTACATTGCCAACGGCTGCTGTTGAACCTAATGGCAAGTCTAAAATGGCGCGGAGATGGTTTTCAAATTGACTGGTTTCTGCACCTTCAATTGTCCAATGTCCTGAATTATGCACACGCGGCGCGAATTCATTGGCAACTAATTCACCATCGACTTCAAATAATTCCAATGCCAACACGCCGACATAATCCAAGGCTTTCATCAAACGGGTGGCGTAATCTTCTGCTTTGGTTTGCATGGCATCGTTTTCACGACTTTCTGACACACGCAAAATCCCTCCTTTATGCACGTTTTCAGACAACGGATAAAACGCTAATTCACCCGAAACGCTACGCACGGCAATAATCGAAACTTCGCGTTTGAAATTCACAAAACCTTCCACAATCGCAGGCAAGCCTTCTAATTTTTGCCACGACGATTTTAAATCTGCCGCCGATTTCAACACCGATTGTCCTTTGCCGTCGTAACCTTGCGTGCGGGTTTTGAGAATCGCGGGATAACCGATTTTTTCCATTGCCGTTTGTAAACTTTCAAACGTCGTAATATCCGCATAAGGCGCAGTCGGAATGCCTAAATCGTTCAAAAAGTTTTTTTCAACCAAACGGTCTTGCGCGACAGCGAGAGCTTTTGCAGGCGGATAAACTTGGGTGTGTGATTCTAAAAAACTCGCCACTTTTGCAGGCACATTTTCAAATTCATACGTCACGACATCGGCGCGTTTTGCGAGTTCGGCAAGTAAGTTTTCGTCGTGGTAATCGCCGTGTAAATGACTGCCCAATGTCGTGGCACACGCGCCAACTGATGGGTCTAAAAAAATAAAACGAATGCCCAGCGGATAACCCGCTAACGCAATCATGCGAGCCAATTGCCCGCCGCCTAAAATTCCTACTTTCATTTTAAAATCTCTGTTTATGAATTTGTTTTAACGTTTTTCGTGTGGGTCATTTTTGAGTTTCTTATTGTGGCAGTATTCAAGAAACGTTCTTTTGCTCACGCCTGCCTGATTTGCCATCGAACAAACTAACGTATCGCCAAAAGGTGATTTCGGACAATCAACCGTTACTTTCAACATTTTGCCATCAACTACTTTTGTCCAATGTTCATGCGACGTGCCATTTTGTTTTTGGGCGGCAAAACCCATATTTTTTAACGCCATTTTGACTTGGGCGCACGTTGGCGGTGCGAACTTTGTAAATCCAAACACCATTTAAGCGTGTACAACAGGATACGATTCAATAAATACACGACTTTCATTACTTTCTGTTCGATGTAACATTTCAGCAATAAAACAAAAAGCTAATGCTTTGTAATAGGTCAACTGTTGTGAAAATGGGGCTTTGCGCGATAAAAGTTGTGCGGCGTATTCTTTGTGTTCGTTCAAGGCTTCATTGACGTAAGTCGTAATCATCGATTCGAGTTTTTCTTTTGCCAATTGTGGCGATTCGGCTTGTGCGGCTAACGATAAATCAATGCACACTGCCACCCAATCCGAATCTTCTTTTTTTGCGTAGCATCTTAGTTTGTTGTTCATGGGTTTTCCTGATTTTGTTAGTTATTTGCCAAAGGCTTTTGGTTTATAAAATCCTTCTTGATTTTCAAAGCCTGTTGCTTCCGTTAAAAAATATGCCCATTCATTGTATTTATTATGTTCATCCAAAAAAGCGGCATGTTCAAAAAAACTATATCGTTCTACAAGCAATTTATATTTCCAATAATTCCCTGTGTCTTTTTCATTACTGTAGCAATTGACTAACAACAATAAAACCACCATGTCAGTTAATGTTGCCCTAATTATATTGCTATACATTTTTTCATTTGCGCTAATATCATCTTTCTCTATATCACTATCATCAAACGATTCGGTGATGCCATTATTGGAATGTATTGCAATAAACTTTAACAATTGATAAAGAACAAGAAAATAACGCCTACATAAGTGATTTTTGCTCTGAAGGATATTTTTTGCATCCTTTAATGTTCTTAGTTCGTTACGTTTTATGTCTTGAACAAGTTGTCTAGCAAGAGGATTAGCCCAATGAGTTCGTCCATCTTCAATATAAGGTTCTGACTTACAAAAAACTTCTAACTCTTGATTATGTACTTTTAACAACTCAAAAAACGTACTTTCAAATTGCTGTCTTTTTTGCGTTTCGGATTGTTCTTTTAGAATTTTCCGAGTTTCTTTTAGTTCTTCTTGTTGTGATAGGTAAGTTTTTAACACGATGATTAAAGCAAGAAAACTCAGAATTGGATTTAATGTTCCACCAAAAAAATCGCCGAATGTCCCCCAACGCGCAGCATCTTTTGATAAACAATCGGCTTCGTCACCTGTTGTATTGATGCAAAGGTCTTTACTCAAGTTATACGGAGAAAACTGGAAAAAATAAAAACCAATAACACAAGCCATCACGAGAAAGGCAACCAGAATTACCCAGTTTTTCTTAATCCAGTTTTCATCGTCGCTTGTTGAATCCGCCATCATTCAAACCTCACGCGGGTCAGAATTCTCCAAAACGGTATCCGTTTGTTGTTGTCTAAATTCTTCTAACGCGCCGCGATATTGCGAATGTTTGTTGCTGATAATTGCCGCCGCGAGCAATGCCGCGTTAATTGCGCCTGCTTTACCAATCGCCAACGTTCCAACGGGAATTCCCGCAGGCATTTGGACAATCGACAACAACGAATCCATGCCGTTCAACGCTTTCGATTGCACAGGCACGCCCAAAACGGGAACGGCTGTTTTTGCCGCTGTCATTCCTGGTAAATGCGCCGCACCACCAGCCCCCGCAATAATCACTTCTAAACCTTTGCTTTCCGCGCTTTCGGCGTAAGCGAATAATTTATCAGGCGTGCGATGCGCCGAAACGACTTCAACATCATGCGGGATGCCTAATTTTTCTAATGTTTGTGCGGCAAATTGCATCGTCTCCCAATCAGACGTTGAACCCATGATAATTCCAACTAATGCGGTCATTGTTGTTTCCTTAAAACTTACCTAATAATTTCAAAATGCCAAATACAACGCCCATTTGACCAATAATCATTGCAGCAACCCATTTTGTAATTTCCTTCACGGTTTCACTTTTGAATTCTGCCATTTTGACAATCAAATTTAATTCGAGTTCTTTTAAATCGCGTTGTGTTGCAAGATTGTCCAAGTTGTAATCGTGTTTAATTTGTTCAACGACAGCGGCGTTTGATTCTTGCTGTGCTTTGGTGAAGGCTTTCGTAATCGCTTTTGCGTAATTTTCGGGTACGCCGTTTTGCACTAACTCTTCAGCAAATTGCATTGTGTCAAAGGGGATTGCCGTCATTTCAACTCTCCTAAAATATCCAACATCACCTCGACATTCGAGTCGGAATCATTCAACGCTGGAATGTAACGATAATTTTCGCCGCCTGCTTCGTGGAAAATTTTTTTATTTTCCATCGCAATTTCTTCAAGTGTTTCCAAACAATCGACCGCAAAACCTGGGCAAACTACATCGACATTTTTCACGCCTTCATTTGGCAGAGCTTGCAACGTGTCTACACAATACGGTTTTAACCATTCGGCTCTGCCAAAACGCGATTGGAAAACAAGCCGCCATTCATTTGCTTGCAAACCCAATTTATCGGCTAACAATTGTGCGGTTTTTTGGCATTGATAAAAATACGGATCGCCTTTTTTTGTTAGCAATTCGGGTAAACCGTGAAACGACATAATGAGCAATTCATTTTTTGGTTTTTCGCGCCATGCGGTTTCAATGGATTCCGCCAATGCAGAAATATAACGTTCGTTTTGATGATAATCGCTGATAAAACGAAAGCTCGGCAAATGCCACCATGTATTTAATTCGGCGGTCAAAATGTCATAAACAGGCGCGGCAGTGGTCGAAGAATACTGCGGATAAAGCGGCAAAATGATAATTTCATTCGCGCCTTGCTGTTTAAA
>JAQTOT010000021.1 GCA_028713145.1 Methylococcales bacterium | reverse complement strand
CCTAAACTTTGTGCAGTCGTTGGCAGCGTTCGTCCACCGTTATCACCTGACTTGTCTAAACCAACGACTAAGCCATAACCGACTAATTGATTCGGACGCACGCCTTCAATAGACGCAATATCTTTAATGCGCTCGGCGTTAGCAAAAGAGGACAGCCCCGTCAGTAACGAAATTAAAAGCAAATTCTGTAGTCGTTTTGTCATGAGTATTGCTCGTTAATCTTTAAAGTGGGAACCAAGGACTATTCAAAATACGGGTCGCCCAACCTTGTGATGACGCATCGGCAGTTGCTCCTTCGCCTGTGTACATAAAGGTGGCATCGGCAATTTTTTGTGAATCGATAACATTATTTGAGGAAATATCTGCCGCGCGAACAATGCCCGATAAACGCACAAATTCATCACCTTGGTTTAAAGCAATACGTTTTTCGCCCCGAATTTTTAAATTGCCATTTGGCAACACTTCAATCACCGATACGGTAATCGCACCACGCAACACGTTGTTTTGGCTGTTGTCGCCGCTACCGTTGAATTTTTTTTCAGATTCCATTGCCGTTTTCATATCCCCGCCAAGTAGCAAACTACCTAAACCAAACAGGGTTGGCAGGGCAATGGACACAGAATCTTTTTTCTCGTCTTTATTTTTTGTTCGTTGTGTTGAATTTGTCTGCTCGTTTAAGGTCACAGTTAACACATCGCCAACACGCCGCGCCGTCGGATCTTCAAATAAACGCACGTCATAACCCGCTTGATAAATGCCGCCTGTGCTGTTTGGTGGCGGACGCAAATCAGCAGGGGCAACAGGCGAAAATGAGGGTTCGCGCTTGGGCAAAGGTGTACTGCAAGCCGTTAAAAAAATCGGTAACAGGACAAATAATTGAAGAAAGCGTGTTGTCATATGCGTTACTCGATTACAAATTCTGCGTTACATAAGACAACATTTGGTCAGTTGTCGAAATCGCTTTTGAGTTCATTTCATAAGCGCGTTGCGTTTCAATCATTCCGACTAATTCTTCAACGACGTTAACGTTTGATGTTTCAAGCGAGTTTTGTACAATTTTCCCAAATTCAGCTTGTCCAGGTGTTCCCACAATTGGCGGGCCACTTGCGGCGGATTCACGGTATAAGTTTTCACCAATCGGTTCTAAACCTGCCAAATTCACAAAATTTGCTGTTTGTAATTGACCTAAATTCGACGGTTGCGCGTTACCTGGTTGCAACACAGAAACCGTACCATCGTCACCAATCGTAATGCTTAACGCATCTTGTGGAATAGTAATAGTCGGATTTAATGGCATCCCATTTGCAGTAACGAGCTGACCGTTTTGGTCGATTTTTAATTGACCGTCACGGGTGTAAGTAATTGAGCCATCAGGCATCGTAACTTGTAAAAAACCACGTCCGTTAATCGCTACGTCTAAATTGTTTCCTGTCGGTTCGACGTTGCCTTGAATGTGCAGCTTTTCAGTTGCCATCACTTTCACACCTGTTCCCAGTTGCAAACCTGTTGGCAGCTGGCTGGTTTGTGACGTTTGTGCGCCGACTTGACGCATATTTTGATACATTAAATCTTGAAACACCGCGCGGTCTTTTTTGAAACCTGTGGTATTAACGTTTGCTAAGTTGTTGGCAATAACTGCCATGCGGGTTTGCTGGGCATCAAGTCCAGTTTTAGCCACCCATAATGCACGTTCTGTCATGAATGTTCTCCGAAAATAAGTGTGTTTTGACTTTTAAAATGCAGCACTATTCATGCCAGTAAAAATTACATTTGTAACAATTTTGACCCAGCCGCCGCATTTTCTTTAGCATTTTTCATCACGTTAGATTGCATTTCAAAATTTCGCGCTAATTCAATCATGTCAACCATTGCGCCAATTGCGCTAACGTTGCTGCCTTCAATCATGCCTTGAACGACTTCAACGGTTGTGTTATCTGCTTGTGGGGAACCGTCTTTAATGTACGTTAAACCGTCAGGACGTTTTTCAACATTTTTTAAATCAGGTTTAATTAGCTTTAATTGGCTTACAGGCACTAAACCGCCGCCATTTTGTCCAAATGGAATGATGTTAATTGTGCCATCACCACTAATGGTAATTTTTTCAGCTGGGGGAATAACAATAGGTTGCCCATCTTGATCTAAAACCGCTAACCCTGAAGATGACAATAGTTGTCCGTCGGGTGTCATTTGAAAATCCCCCGCACGAGTGTAAGCCTCTTTGCCTTTACTATCGCGCACAGAAAAAAAGCCATCGCCTTTAATCGCTAAATCAAGCGGGTTATCCGTTGTTTGCAATGCACCTTGCGAAAAATCGGTACCAGGTTTTTCAGTCATCGCATAAACGCGCGTGGGATAGCCATCACCATAAACAGGCATACTGCGAAATTGTTGCAAATCGGATTTAAAACCTGTGGTTTGCGCGTTTGCCAAATTATTGGCGTTAGCTGTTTGTGCAAGCAGCGTTTGTGTTGCGCCACTGGTGGCAATGAAAAGACTGCGATCCATAAAATTCCCCTATCAATTCATTCCTACGCTAAAAGCGTAGGAACGATAAAACACAAACTAGATTCTCAACATTGTTTCAATCAAGGTTTTTTCAGTCGTCACGGTTTGTGAGTTTGCTTGATACGCTTGTTGCGCCACAATCAATTTCACAAGTTGTTCTGACAAATCGACGTTTGAATTTTCGATAGCCGATGATTGAATGGTTCCAAAGTTGTTATCGCCACCTGCGCCATAAATCGGTGCGCCTGAATCAGAGGTTGCAAGCCATGTGGTATTACCCACTTTTCCAAGAGATTGATTATCTGGGAAGCGTGCCATTGCTACTTGTCCCAATGGTTTAGCAAAACCATTACTGTACTTCGCGTAAACAACACCGTGTTTATCCACGTCAACGCCTGTCAAATTACCCACAGGCAAGCCATTTTGTTTTAAATCATTTACGGTAAATGGTGTTGAAAATTGGGTTGAACTTGCCAAATCAAGACTAAATGTCATGTCTGTTGCTTTTAATTTCGGATCGATGGCAGAAATATCAATTGTTCCAAAATCAATCTTGGTATTCATTGTTTTTACAATTGGAGTGCCAGCAAGCGCAGCATCAGCTGCGGCTTGATCCGCTGCAGCTTTCGCATCCGTATAGGTTGTTACGGCATCGTTATAGTCAGTTTGAGCCGTATCAGCGGTTGCTGTTGCTGTGTCTAACGCGAGTTGAGCATCCGTTACACCTTGCTCGGCTCTTGTTAAACCATCTGCGGCGGCTTTTTGTGCAGCTGTTAAATCTACTGCACCAGCAGTAGCTGCCGCCGCATCCGCTGCATCAACAGCTTTTTGAGCATTAACAACGTTGTTTTCTGCTTGTGTTAGGAAGGTTTGTTTTGAAACTACATCCGCATTTGCGACGTTTAATTTTATTAACGCAAGTGCTTGGTTTGAGGTGGCGGTATCCAATTCAGATGCCACCGCTGAAACACCTGCTAATGCACCGTTAGAATCAAATTTGACGCGCGTTGGTGTTGACGTAATTGTGCCTTCAGGTAATGCGACTGCACCTGATGCCGCAACAGGTGGAATGGCATACGGATTTGCCTGAACACCAGGTTGCAAACTTCTACCGTCAATGAATGTATAAGCGTCCCATTCATTCGGTACAGCCGTTTTTGCAAAATAGGTTGACACAATGTGAGCATTACCTAATGCGTCATAAGTTGTAATCGATGTGGTGTGCGTATAGGTTTTTGGATCAGGAATATAGGGCGCACTGCCTGGTGTAGTGAATGAAAATGGGGTCGTTGCCACATTTGCTGCGCCATTTAAATTCAATTGCATATCCACTGCGCTCGTTGCCGTTGGTGCGCCTTGATCTGTGTTAATTTTTAATGGCAATTTAACACCCACGTCAAAACCTTCTGCAACGGTTGTACCTGTTGGTTTGAACGCTAATAAATAGCGACCATTATCATCAACGACGTTACCAGCATTATTGATATGGAATGCGCCATTGCGAGTAAATGAGGTTGCTTCGAGTGGTTTGTCAGGAATAATCGGATCGACTAAATCACCCAATGCAAAAAAACCATCGCCACTGATTGCTAAATCAAGTGCGTTCCCTGTGGCTTCAATGTTACCTTGTTTGAATTGCTGTGCAACCGATGAAACACGAACGCCAGAACCGACCGCTGTTTTGCTACCCATTGCGGTGGTGTAAACATCACCAAATTGTGCGCGAGATTCTTTAAAACCAGCCGTTTGTGAGTTGGCGATGTTGTTACCTGTCACCGATAAACTTGTTTGTGCGCCTTTTAAGCCGCTTAATGCTGTTGCGAAACCCATGATGAGTACCTCTTTGTGTTAATGAGAAAAAGTGTGTTATTAAAGAATTTGTTTAACTTTGCCAAATTCAATGCTATTTGTGCCGACAAGATTGACTTTCATCGGATTTGTACCGCTTGCCATTGAAACGCTTTCAACTTGTGAATTGATGTCTGTTGTTTGTGCGACAGTTTTGCCATCAACAGCGGCTGTTGCACTGATTTTATAAGTGCCAGGACTTGCAAGTGTTCCAGCTTCGTTTATACCATCCCAAGTGAAAGGAATATCGCCTGCACTTTGGTTTTTCAAATCTAGTGTTTTTACCAGTTCTCCTGTTGAGGCATTTGTAATCGTGACTTGTAGAGAAGGGGTGCTGCTAGCAAGATTTACGTTACCGCTGATTTCACCACCTGCTGCTAAAACGCCTGTATTTCCTGGTACTAAAACATTGCGTCCAACCAGCCCCGCTGCTTGTAATGCTTGATTGGATTGGATTGAATTTGAAAAATCAGCAAACGATTTTTGCAAATCTTGAATCCCAGAAACCGTACCAAATTGCGCCATTTGTGATAAAAATTCACCGTTTTGCATCGGATTATTTGGATCTTGATGCGTCATTTGTGTGGTCATGAGCTTTAAAAAATCATCTTGACCAAGTGACGTTTTTTTCTTTGCTACCGCGCGTGACGCGGCTTCAGCGGCTGCTTTTGCGGTTGCTTGCGCTTCAGCTGTACTTTTGTTTAATGAATCGTACGGATTAACCGTGCTGTTACCTATTACCGATGCCATAAAGCCCCCTTAATTACTGTCCCATCTTCAGTGTTTGCAGCATCATTTGTTTTGCTGTCGTTAACACTTCGATGTTGTTTTGATATGAACGTGACGCGGACATCATGTTCGCCATTTCTTCGACGGAATTCACATTGGGTTTAAAAATGTAACCGTCTTTGTCTGCCATCGGGTGGTTTGGTGCGTATTCCATGACAGCGGGGGCTTTGCTTTCGACAATGCCGCGAATTTCCACTTTACTCGCACCGTTTTGTGCGTCGATGACGTTTTTAAGTTCTGCGCCAAAAACAGGTTGGCGCGATTTATACGTTGCACCGCTTGAACTGCTGACGCTGTTCGCGTTAGCTAAATTACTGGCGACTAAATTTAATCGCAATTGCTGGGCATTCATCCCGCTGCCTGCAATATCAAAAATGTTTAATCCTGACATTAGACTTGTCCTGTAAAGGCAGATTTGAGTTCATTAAATTTGCCACCGATAAATTGCAAACTTGCTTGATATTGCGTTGCGTTTTCAGCGTATTTGGCTTGTTCAATGTGTTCTTCAACCGTATTGCCATCTAGCGAAACTTGATATGGCGTGCGGTATCTTAACTGTGCGCCTAAAAACGGTTGCTCAGGCGCAAAATGCCCTGGTTGCGTGTGCGCGATTAAAACAGGAGCGGGATTGGTTTTTTTCAAAACTTGTGAAAAATCCAAATCACGCGCTTTAAAATTGGGGGTGTCGGCATTGGCTAAATTTGCCGCTAAAACTTCGCCACGTTTTTCTCTCAAGGCGAGAAGTTGCGGGGTTTTGCCAAGTGCTGCATCAAAACTAATTGCCATGATAATGACTCCAAAAAGTGTTCGTACTCGAAATTGAAAGCACGCTATGTGCCAAAATGCTTTAGCCCGTAAAAATGCACTAAATAACGTTTTTGACACTACTAGACAGCGAGGTTATCGACAATATAAGGATAAAGTTAAGGAAGTTAAGTGAAAATAATTTTGTAGGGGGGCGAATTATTTTCGTCCAAGCTGTCAAAAAAATGTCAAAATCTTTTTGGCATCGAAACTGCTAAGACTTAAACGAAGCGATTACATTAACGGTTTAACGGAATTTTATGATTCGATTGATGCTTTTTTTTGTCATTGCATTTGCAACAGTGAATGCACCTCATGCCGAGCCACAATGGCAAAGTCATGAATCGATTTATGACGCTGTTAAAGGTTATGTTGCCCAAAACATCAATACCACTGCCGAGTATGAAATAAACATAACGCCGTTAAGTGATCGCTTGAATTTAGCGTTATGCAACGAGCCATTGCAGCTTTTTTCGACAAAGTTAATGTCGTCGGGACGTTCCACGGTGAATGTGCGCTGTAACGTGGGTAAAAAATGGGCAGCTTTTGTCTCTGTATCGATTGCACCTTTTGATTACGTCGTGATTTTGACGCAACCACTTCAACGCGGTGAGATGGCAACTCAACAATTTTTTACTGTGACAAGAAAAGATGTGTCCTCTTTGCGGGGAAATTATTTAACTAATGTAAACTCTGTTTTAAACAAAACAGCTGCTCGAACGCTGACGGCGGGAAGTGTTGTTTTGCAAAAAGATTTTATCGAACCCCAATTAGTAAAACGTGGCGATAACGTGGCGATTACGGCAAACACATCGGGCATTGCCATTAAAATGAATGGCATCGCGCAATCTGATGGCACTCGTGGACAGATGATTCGAGTAAAAAATCAAAATTCGAATCGGGTAATCAATGCGATAGTGATTGATGCGGGGCTGGTTAGCGTGTCGCAATAACGCTGTTAAATATGACAAAAATGTCATTTTTGTTAAAGATTTTCTTTTCTGCGCCGATATGAGTAGCTATCATACAGATAACACTTTAAGGAGCTCGGCATGGCTATTGAAATTAAACCTGGGGCAAAATCTTTTGCAACCCTTTATCAAATACAACCTAAAAATCCTGCAAATAGCGACAAATTTGATGCCGCATTAGCAGATAAAATTCAAACACTTGGAACGACAACTGATGCTTCAACATCAACACCTGTCGAAAGCAGTGATCGGGTTGTTTTTACGAATGTAATCCAAGAAATGCGTAGACGTATTGATGCGTCAAGCGAGCAAACGGTGGATCTTGAAAAAGTTGCTCGAATTCGACAAGCAATCGAAGATGGATCTTATATTGCTAACATTAACCCTGACCGAATTGCTGCAAAAATACTCAACTACGCGCATTAAATTTTATGAGATAAACCTAACTTTATGATTGAACATACGTTTCCCATTACTGAACAGCTGCTTGCCAACGCTTTACAGTTGGCACAGCGTCTTCACAATCAACTCACGCAAGAAGCACAAAGTTTGATTCGCACGCCGCAAGCGGGTTTTATCAGTACGATTGCTGAAAATAAGCGTGAGTTGGTCGGGCAGCTTGATATGTTTAATAAACAGTTAGAACACATTTTAGTGGCAGAGCAATTGCCGTTATCTCCAGATGGCGTAACAGCCTATTTTCAGCGTGTTTTGATTGCTGGGTTATCGCCTGATAATGCTCAAACGAATTGGGAAAAATTGATGAGTTTATGCACCGATTGCAAACAATTAAATGAGCAAAATGGCGCGAGTATTGAAATGTTGGCGCGAAATACCAAACGTACATTGCATATTCTCAAAGGCAAATCTGAAAACATCACTAGTTACGGACGTGATGGCACGGTGATTAGCGACTTCTCAAATAGTACGTTCGTATCGGTTTAACCACAAAATTCCTCGTAAATTATGCTAAAATTCTGACTTGCCGCCTCGGTAGCTCAGTAGGATAGAGCGGTCTCCTCCTAAGAGACAGGTCAGTGGTTCGATTCCGCTTCGGGGCGCAAAAATCTTTTCTCCCCCGAATTTCTTTCCCAAAAAATATGAATCCAATCCTTTTAGGTGTGAATATCGATCACGTTGCAACGCTACGTCAAGCGCGTGGTACTCGTTATCCTGATATTTTGCAAGCCGCTCTTGTGGCAGAACAAGCTGGTGCAGATGGTATTACAGCTCATTTGCGCGAAGATCGTCGTCACATTCAAGACAACGATATTTATTTACTCAAACAAAACATTCACACCCGTTTAAATTTTGAAATGGCAGTCACAGAAGAAATGGTTGCCATTGCTTGTGATGTCAAACCATTTGCCTGTTGTTTAGTTCCTGAAAAACGAGCTGAACTTACCACTGAAGGTGGTTTGAATGTGATTGCTAATTTAGAAAATTTGAAGAAAGCGTGTGCGAAATTAGCCGATGCAGAAATTGAAGTGTCACTTTTTATCGACCCAGATGAAGCGCAAATCGACGCTGCCGTAAAAGCGGGCGCGCCTGTTATTGAATTACACACAGGGGCGTATGCGGATGCAAAAAATTACGTTGAACAAGTCAAAGAATTGGCGCGAATTCAGTATGCAGCGCGTTATGCACATTCAGCGGGTTTGCAAGTGAACGCGGGGCATGGCTTGCATTTTCATAATGTTCAAGCCATTTGTGCGATTCCTGAAATTGTTGAACTCAATATCGGTCACGCGATTATCGCGCAAGCCGTTTTTTCAGGATTAGGGCAAACCGTTTCAGATTTAAAAACCTTGATGGAAAAGGTGCGTGCCTCAATCGGGGGTTAAAAAACCGTGTTTTTGCATTCGATAAAGCAATTTATCGCGTGTAATGCCGAGCAGTTTTGCCGATTTACTGCGATTACCTTGCGTTCTGTCTAAGGCTTGATTGATTAAATCGGCTTCAAGCGCGTCGAGTTTTACCCCCACGCTAGGCAACACAAAATCCGTACTTTCAGCAGCGTATTGATAAGGCTGTTTGAATTCGGCAGGCAATTGTTCAGGCTCAATAAGTTGTCCTGAAAACAAAATGCACAGCCTTTCACACAAATTGCGTAATTCCCGAATGTTTCCCGACCAATGATAATGCTTCAAAATTTTCAAACTGGCTTTGCTGAATTTGGGCGGCGTGAGGTTATGATTTTTTTCAAACAGTTTGAAAAAATGTGCAATTAACAATTCAATATCTTCGTTACGTTCGGCTAAACGAGGTAATTCAAATGGCACTACGTTTAAACGAAAATACAAATCTGAGCGAAACGCGCCGTTAGAAATTAAATCAGTTAAATCCTTATTTGTTGCCGCAATCACGCGCACATCGACTTTATAAGGTCGTACATCGCCCACTGCTAAACATTCTCCCGAATCTAAAAAACGCAGTAATTTTGCTTGAATGGAAAGTGGCAACGAATTGATTTCATCTAAAAATAATGTTCCACCGTCAGCGGCTTGCAATAGCCCTTGTGTGTTATGCACAGCTCCTGTGAATGACCCTTTTTTGTGTCCAAACAATTCCGATTCAATCAAACTTTCAGGCAACGCCGCGCAATTGAGTGTTAAAAATTCTTTGTCCACGCGTGGACTGGCGTTTTTAATCGCGTGCGCGAAAACTTCTTTGCCCGTTCCCGTTTCGCCTTTGAGCAGAACGGTAACATCCGTGGCGGCAACAATTTTTGCACTACGAATTAAGGTTTCTAATGCGGGCGACTCACCAATAATGGTTTTAAAACTATTCATGTGTCATCGCGTGTGGGTTAGTCATAGCCATTGGGTTTAAAGTTGGAAAGGCGGCAAGTAAAGCAAGGGCAATCATGATAATGCCGACGATTTGTTTAAAACGTTGATTGGCTGCAAGGCGCGTTAAAATGCCAATCATCGCACCTACGCCTAGAACAGCAGGAAGTGTGCCTAACCCGAATGCCACCATTGTCAACGAACTTTGAAGCACGTTGCCTGTTGTAACCGTTAATGCAAGTGCGGCATAAACCAAGCCGCACGGAATCCAGCCCCAAACCATGCCGAATAAATACGCATTTTTGCAATTTTTCACTGGAATCAATTTGCGTCCGAACGGTTCCACTCGTCGCCAAACGTGCAAGCCTAATTTTTCAATGTAAGCAAAACGCGGAAACCAGCCTGCAATATAAAGTCCTGCGCCAGTCATAATTAACGCAGAGATAATTTGCAAAATGCGATGTCCGTGAGTTTCGCCAAGTGGCATGGTAACTAATACTTCAAGTAAACCTGCTAAGGCACCTGCAATGCCGTAACTGGTAATGCGTCCCGCGTTGTAGCTCAAAATAAATGGCAACAAACGTTTTTTGTCGTTGCGAATTTCAGGAGCTAGACTGAATGTGAGCGAGCCAATAATTGAGCCACACATACCAATGCAATGCAGGCTGCTAAATAAACCCATTAGCAGCGCAACGGAAAGTGACGAGGTGAATTCGGGGGCGAAAATCATACGAATTGTGCAGCAATTTGTGCTTGAATGGTTTGTGCCATTTCTTTGCGATTTTTTGCATCACGAATTGGGCGACCGACCACAATGTAATCGGCTCCATTTTGGAACGCACCTTCGACGGTTACGACCCGTTTTTGGTCATCTTCTTCACGGTTATCAACAGGGCGTACACCAGGTGTAATGACGAGTAATTTGTTATCAAGTTGTTCGCGCAACATCGAAACTTCCAAACCTGATGACACAATACCGTCACAACCAATCGCTAATGCCCGTTTAGCACGAGATAAAACAAGTTCTTTTACGTCACATTGAAAACCTAAATCGTCCAAATCACCACGGTCTAAACTGGTCAATGCGGTGACGGCTAAGACTTTTAAATTACCTTTGTTTTTCGCAGCATATTCCATAATTGCGTCGTTGCCGTGAATTGTCGCTAAATCCACACCTTTTTGACTAAGCGCGGCAATGGCGCGTCCAACGGTTGCAGGCACGTCAAAGAATTTTAAATCGACAAATACTTTTTTGCCACGCGCTTTGAGCCATTCGATAAAACCGAAATAATCGCCGCACATGAAAAGTTCCATGCCGACTTTGTAAAAAATGACGCTGTCACCAAGTTCTTCGACAAGGGCTTTCGCTTCGTCGATGCTTGGCACATCAAGTGCCATAATCAAGCGTTCGTTGACGGGAATGGATTTGGTTGAGATAAAATTTGTCATAAATGTTTTTGTTAAATGAGTTAAGCAATTAGCAAGCTATGGTACCTAAAAATCAGACACCTTCAAAATTGACGCGGCGTGAGTTTATTTGTTTTTTACCAAATTGAATCAATCAAATGATTCGTCACCACTCGTTTTTTGTGTTTCAGCGTGGAGAAACTCGCGCATCTCTTCATTATCAACGCGCTTGTAAATGTCTAAAACAGGAAGCGTTAAATCAATCGATGCAAATGTCACTTCATCGTCAATAAAATAATAGTTCGATTGCCAGTTTTCAGATTTACGACAAACTTCAATTTCAACGTGGTCTTGTTCGATTAAAACGTATTCTTCAAACGTCGGAATCGTTTGATAGATTTTGCGTTTTAAATCTTTATCAAATTTACGGGTGGAATTTGATAATACCTCGATAATAATGCGTGGTGAGTTGATGAAATACGGTTCGTCATTTTGTTTTTCACAAGCAACCACCACGTCGGGATAAAAGTATTTATTGCCTTCATCGGCGCGGACTTTCATGTCAGAACTGAAGACTTCGCAAGGCGTATCTTCTAAATGATTACTTATTTTTTGTACAAGTCTTGAAATTAAACGCTGATGATTGCTACTTGCTCCCGCCATTGCAAAAATTTCACCATCAAAGTATTCGTGTTTAATGTCTCTGCGTTTTTCATCATCGAGATATTCTTGTTCAGTAATGTAATGCTGTTTTAATTTCGGTAAGCCCATTTTAAAAACTCCAAAAGATTTACGTTGCGTAAGTTTAGCCTAGATTGAAAACGAAAAAAGGCGGGTTTAGAACCCGCCCCGACGATTTTGGGTCAATTCAAGGTGCCTTTAATTACGCACATCGAATTCAATTTTCCATTTACCGTTATCTTTGTTTGAAAAGGCGAGTAATTCGAGCGTGCCAACTTCGGTTACCGCTGAACCTAAATGAACTGAAACGACTTCGCCACTGCGACGACCTTCGCCATCAAGTACGACTTCGATTTCGTTCAATTCTGCGATTTCGTCATCTTGCCAATAGTCTAAACGTGTACCGACAACATCTTCGCGGCGCGTAGTTGAACTAAAGAAACGGAAACGCACTTGTTCGCCGACGATTAAACCGAAATCAGCGTAAGGTAATTCAACTTGTGTGCCTTCTTCCATACCAAATGGCGCGATGCAAAGAGCTTGAATTTCGGGCGGCATTCCAGGTACAGCAGGCATTGAACTTTCAACGCCAACATAAAAACTTGCCGCCGTACCACCTTTGATGCGAACGCCTTTGCCTTTGCGAACAAAACCGTAATATGCCGCGCCCCTTGCAACTGCTAAATCTAAATCAGCACCAGCAAGCAAACGGGCTTCGGGGGCATTTTCGGATGTTAACCAGTCGTTCAATACATTCATTAAGCGATCGCACAATTCTTGCGCTTTGAACACTCCACCGTTAAATAACACGGCTGTCGGATGTAAGAAGGTTGCACCTTCAGGTACATCAATGCCTTCTAATTCATCAGCCGCGTTAATTTGTTTTGCTAAAAAGGCAGCTAAGTGGCGCGTAATTCCAGCGTCTTGCGCGTAGGGTAAACCTTTAGTTTGTAAACCAGCACGAGCGCGTGAAACAGGACGGTCGCCAACAGAAACTTCAGGCAAGAAACCGTTGATTAAAACGCTTTGCACTTCGTCACGCGTGAGTTCGCTACGCAAAGTACCATCGATGAGCGATGAACCACGATTTGGCACAACGAGTGGTACGCTGGCAACGTCGCTGGAGAAAATTTTCTCTTTCGCGTCACGGCAACCGTGCGTTAAGGCTTGAATTTGCCAAGGCTCTAAACGTTTTCCGTCTTTTTCGATTTTGGCTTTGACGGTGTACGCTAACGCCAAATCCATGTTGTCGCCGCCAAGCAAAATATGTTCGCCGACCGCAACGCGCGTGAAATCTAACACGCCGTCTTTTTCTGTGACCGCAATTAACGATAAATCGGTGGTACCGCCACCTACGTCAATCACTAAAATGACATCGCCGACTTTAGCTTGTTTGCGCCATTCGCCTTGGGTTTGTTCAATCCAACTGTATAACGCCGCTTGCGGTTCTTCGAGCAAAATGGCATGACTTAAACCAACTGACTTTGCTGCTTCAACAGTGAGTTCACGCGCTGCGGGGTCGAACGATGCAGGCACTGTAATCACTAAATCTTGCTGCGAAAGCGGGGCGTTTGGATGCAAATGCAACCATGCGCTGCTCATGTGTTCTAAATAGGCTTTGGTCGCTTCAAAAGGGGATACTTTTTCAACTTCATCAGGCGCATCGGCTGGCAAAATCGCTGATTTGCAATCCACACCCGCATGACAAAGCCAACTTTTCGCACTTGAAACCAAACGAATCGGTGTTTTTGAACCTAAACTGCGAGCAATTTCCCCGACAATCAAATCAGGTTTTGGATTCCAAGGCAAAACGATGGAGTTTGCAGGCAGTTCCGCATCATTGGCTTGATAAATAAACGAGGGCAACTGCAATTTTTCTTCAACAATACTGGGCGAAGTGAGTTGTGAAATGCCCATCACTTGTTGTGAAAATTCGTCTTCAACGTCGGTAATATCGGCATAAGATAGAACGCAATGTGTCGTGCCTAAATCAATACCTACTGAAAAATGCTTGCCTTCGGAGTCATCAATTTTGCTGTTTGAATGTTGCGTTTGTGGCGCGACAAATTCAATGGGTTCGGCAGGCGATTCTTCGGATTGCATCGAAGGTTCTTCAGCAATTTCAACCGTTTCAGGTTCAACATCGAAATGTTGTGCCTCGGATGTTTCATCAACATTTGCTTCAATGTCTTCTTTTTTAGAATCATTTTTTTTCGACTCAGTCGCCTGTTTTTTCATTTTTTCAAAAAAACTCATAACTCAACCTCTGCGGGCGCAATAACGTTGGCATTGTAACCTTGCACAGTGCTTGGCAAACGCACATCCGTGACTTGCCAACCTTTGTGAATAATCGTGCCTGTAAATGGCGGATTGCCAACGATGTTGCCTGTTACACGAACTTTCGCCGCATCATAACCTTCGATTAAAGTGATTTTGTCGCCTTCATTTTCTTTGGCAATTGGTGCGAAAGAGAAATGATCATTTAACACTTTGTTACAACCTTCATGAATCACACGCGCCACCATGCCAACGTCTTCGTCGCTGTGTGCGCTCATGTCTTCTTTGATGAAATCAATAAAACGTGCGTCGTTTTGTAATAAATATAAAAGTTGCAATGCCGCATCTGGGCTGGCTTCTTTTAATACGACGGGGGCAGGCGCAGGAGTTTGAACGATTTTTTCGACAATTTTTTCAACTTCAATAATGCGCTCAACAGGCACTTCAACGATTTTTTCAACAACTTGCACAATCGGTTCAGCTTGAACGAGTTTTTCCACAATTTTAACTTGCGGTTCGCTCGCAACAGGTTTGCGACGAGTAAGCGATAGCACTAATGCAAGCAAAGTGAAAATCAACGCACCTGCCAAAATGGCTGACGTTCCTGCTAAACAAACGTGCCAAGCGTCAAGTGTGGTCGGTTTTAACGCTAAATCGATAGTGTAATTTGAAATATCCATGTTTGAATCCTCTGTGATTTTATAGTTTTTATTATTGTACGGAACGTGCCGCTTCGTTATACATCATGTCTTGCAATACAAGGCGTGTGGTTTGCAAACGCATTTGTTTTAAGTGTCTGTCAGCAATCACTTCTGGAACTTTTTGCGCGATATACACCTCGCGCATTTTTGCCAATACGTTTTCACATTGCTTCACAATGGCTTCCGTGGCTTGACGACTTTCTTGTTTTTGATACGGTGCTTTTTGCATTTCATCGGCCACACATTTTTTATAAACGTATTTGGATTCTTGAATTTTTTTGATGGTTTCATCGCTAATTGTCGTGTTTTCCCATTCATCAGCGGTTTTTTCTTCAGCAAAACTGCTCAGTGAAATGAGAAGTAAAGGAAGTAAAAGTAATTTTTTCATGATGGATTCCTGCAAAGTTTGAGCGTAGTCGAGCTTTAATTTTACGCGAAGTGGTCAAAATTGGAATCTTTGTTGCAGCACACTGATATAAAAGCATATTTGAATCAGTGTTTTTAACGCTATAATTCGCGCCACAAAAAAATCACTTTTACAAAAAAGTTTCAAAGGAATAACAATGACGCAAAACACCACGCATTTTGGCTTTAAACAAGTCGCCACCGAAGATAAAGTCAAATTAGTTCGAGGCGTTTTTGATTCTGTCGCCTCGCGCTACGACATCATGAATGACTTAATGTCGCTAGGCATTCACCGTATTTGGAAACGGGTTGCCGTGGATTTGAGTAATGTTAGAAAAGGGTATCGCGTGTTAGATTTAGCAGGCGGAACGGGCGATTTAACCACGTTATTTAGTCAAAAAGTTGGAGCAGAAGGGCAGGTTGTTTTAGCTGATATTAACGCGGCAATGCTCAATACAGGGCGCGACCGTTTAATCGACAAAGGTTTAACAGGCGTTCGGTACGCGCAAGTGAACGCGGAATGCTTGCCATTTGCTGACAATACGTTTGATTGTGTGTGCATTGCGTTTGGTTTGCGAAATGTGACCGACAAAGCCGCCGCGTTGCGTTCTATGCACCGCGTTTTAAAACCTGGTGGTTGTGTGATTGTGTTGGAATTTTCACACCCCATCGACCCCATTACAGAAAAAGTCTACGATTTCTATTCATTCAAATTATTGCCAAAAATTGGCAGATTCGTTGCCAATGACGAAGAAAGTTACCGTTATTTAGCTGAATCAATCCGAATGCACCCAAAACAAGCCGAATTAAAAACCATGATGCAAGAAGCAGGTTTAGAGCGTTGCGAATTTTTTAACATGACGCAAGGCATTGTTGCCGTGCATCGCGGTTATAAAATCTAATCATGTTGCTGGAAAAAATTTGAGGTTGGCACGAAGAAACGCTAAAAACGCTGCAACTTAACTTTGCAGAATTTTTGCAAGAAGAAACCCGCGATTTACCCGCCCGTGCGGAAGTAGACTTGTTTAACTTGCAAGTTGAAAAATTAGAATCTGATGTGAAAAAACTAGAAGAAAAACTCAATCACAAGGCAGGAAAATCACAATGATTATTGGACAAATTGAATCTTACGACAGCGAAAAGAAAATAGGGATTGTCAAAGACCAAGACGAATTTTTTGAATTTGACGACGCAAGTTGGGTTTCAAGCGTGCCGCCTGATTCGGGCGATGAAGTGACATTTGAATTACGCGACGGTGTTGTGGTCAATATGCGCCTTGTTGCTGAAACGCTCAAACCTGTGCAAGCCGTTAAAAGCCGTTGGATTGCAACATTACTAGCCATTACATTGGGTTGGGTTGGCGCACATCGGTTCTATTTGGGCTATTACAAAATTGGGCTAATGCAAATTGCAGGATTCTTGTTGATTCAAGGCTATATCGCTGTTTGGGCAATTTTTGAAGCCTTATTACTTTTTGCAGGGCATATCAACAAAGACGCAAAAGGTCGTCCTTTAAAATGAAAAACGGATGTAACGGTTGGTTACATTTTTTGAACAACTTACTTAAAAAATCCCATGACAAAAAATGCTGAAAATTTAATTTGGATTGATTTAGAAATGACAGGCTTGTATCCCGAGACAGATGTCATTATCGAAATTGCTACGATTGTCACTGATAAAAATTTGAACATTCTCGCGCAAGGTCCTGTGTTGGCAATTCATCAATCGGATGAAACCCTTGCGGCAATGGACGATTGGAATCAAGAACATCATGGTAAATCGGGCTTAATCGAACGGGTGAAAGCCTCAACGGTGACAAAAGAAGAAGCCGAAAAAGCCACCGTAGACTTTGTTAGTCAATGGGTGGATGCAGGACAATCACCGATTTGTGGCAATAGCGTTTGGCAAGACAGACGTTTTCTAACCAAATATATGCCAACACTGGAAGCCTTTTTTCACTATCGTTGCATTGACGTTTCAACGTTTAAAGAATTGGCAGCACGTTGGTGTCCAGAAATTAAAGACGGTTTTAGCAAAGAATCTACGCATCAAGCCCTCGATGATATTATCGAATCGATTGAAGAATTGCGTTATTACCGCGAGCATTTCATCAGACCGTTTTAAACAATGGAACAACTTATCGCTATTGCCATCGGCGGTGCATTTGGTGCAGTAACACGCTTTTTAGTTTCAACAGGCATTTATCAATGGCTTGGACGTGGTTTTCCTTACGGTACGTTAGCGGTAAATATCGGCGGGTCATTTTTAATTGGTTTGCTCACAGAAACGTTGATTTTGCAGCGTGTTAGTGTCTTTCTGGATTATCGAGCCGCTGTGCTAGTTGGTTTTATGGGGTCATTTACAACCTTTTCGACTTTTTCACTCGAAACCTTTTATTTGCTCGAACAAGGACAACTCGGCAAAGCAGGTTTGAATGTTGCTGTCAGTGTCGGAACGTGTATCGCAGCAGTTTGGCTCGGCTTGCTTTGTGGACGAGCCTTGTTTTGGTATAGCAACGGCATTTTGCATTTGCCAAATGGTGCAATGCCTTACGGAATGATGCTCATTAACGCGATTGGTGCATTACTTATCGGGCTTATTGCTGCATTATTACTCCAAAAAATTTCTCTACCTGTTGAACAACGTGCAACGCTTTTAGTTCTTCTTATCGGCGCATATTTAACGCTTTCAGGCTTGTATTTAATCTTATTTTTAATCGAACACGGCTTCACCTTCGATTCCCAAACTTATTTTATGCTCGGAATTTTTGTGGTGAATGGCTTGATTTGTAGCGGTGCAATTGGGTTAGGTTTAGTGATAACCAAACAGATTGTGTTTCTTTTTTCAGGTAAAACCGCCTAAAATTCGCGCTCTTTTAACTTCACTAAGGAAACAAAATGCGAAAACTTTTACTCTCAATGTTGTTTCTTTTTTCAGCAACAGCACTCGCTACGGAAACAAAAATGACACATCCAAAAATCAAATTAACTACCAATTTAGGCGACATCACGTTGCAACTCAACGGCGAAAAAGCCCCCATTAGCACGGCAAATTTTGTAACGTATGTAAAAGAAGGTTTTTATAACGGTACTATTTTTCACCGCATTATTAAAGATTTCATGGCGCAAGGCGGTGGTTTTGATACCAATTTTACCCAAAAAGACGTTCACGCACCGATTGAAAATGAAGCGGATAACGGTTTGAAAAATAATCGTGGCACGATTGCAATGGCGCGTACTAATGAGCCAAATTCTGCAACGGCACAATTTTTCATTAACTATAAAGACAACAGTTTTTTAAATCACACGGGCAAAAATGCAAGCGGTTGGGGTTATGCAGTGTTTGGTGAAGTGATTGAAGGAATGGACGTTGTTGACAAAATGGCCGCGCAACCAACAGGTTCAAAAAATGGTCATCAAGATGTTCCCAAAACAGACATCGTGATTGAAAAAGCCGAAATCATCGAATAAGGAACAACCGTGAAATTCACACAAAAAATTGCTTCATTTTTCAAAATTATTCTTTTAGGACTAACCATGAGTTCAACTGCAAATGCTGCTACGGCAGAAGAAAACAAAACTGCTGGTGCCACTTTTTTAGCTGAAAATGGCAAAAAAGCAGGTATCGTCACAACCGCAAGTGGTTTGCAATACGAAGTTTTAACGAAAGGCACTGGCACAAAAAATCCTTCTGCTTCGGATTTAGTGGAAGTAAATTACGAAGGTAAATTGCTTGACGGCACTGTGTTTGACAGCTCTTACAAACGCGGTGAATCCATTAGTTTTCCTTTGAATCGCGTGATTGCAGGTTGGACAGAAGGTTTACAACTCATGACGGAAGGCGCGAAACATCGTCTTTATATTCCATCTGACTTAGCATACGGTTCACGCGGAGCAGGTCGTGATATTGGCCCTAATGCGACGCTTATTTTTGATGTGGAATTGATCAAAATTAAATAACTTAAAGCACCTCCCCCCGCGCTTCGCGCCGCCCCCTTTGGAGGGGGCAGCCTGAAAGGCTGGGGGAGGTGCTTTAGCCCAGCGTAATATCAGTTTTTTTACAATTTACAGCCCGATTCTTTCTCATCAAATCCGAGCGTATCGAGTTCAGTTTTTGGATGCAAAAAACCTTCAACTGGTGCAACGCTCACTAGCGAACGTGGTGCAGCAAGTAATATTGGTTGACGTAATTGCCCATCCCAAGCGCGAAATGACAGCGCATTGCCTTTATAACCTTGCAGAGCTAGAGCGGAGCTTTTCAAATACTCGCGCACCGTTTTCAACTCGTTTGATTTTGTGCGAGTTGCCGCTTCGCCCAGCGCACGAACCGCCAAATACGCGCCATAATCTTGCTCTTCCATGTTGCGTCGCGCTAAATCGTAAAAACGATGTTGAATTTGCGTTGCCCCCCACAAGTCATGTGTCGAATGCCACGATGTTGCAATCAAGCCTTGTGTGCCAATAATCGGACGTGCAAGCCAAGTGCGATACGCTAAATACTCGCCAAATAATCCCTGTTCGTCGGCAACCACCAACACATCGTAATCGCTACTTTGAGTAAAAACGGAAATGTCTGATTGTGCTGTTTTTCTGTCATCAAACGTGTGTTCCCATTTTTTTTCAGTGACGATTTTCATCCCAAAGTGTTTTGCACTACGTTTTAAAGCGTCGGCAAAAAGCGTATCTTCAGGCGCATTGCCCACGACTAAAAACCATTTCGTCCATTTTTTTTTCATCATGTATTGCGCGAGCGCATCCGCTTTCATGGCGCGACTGGGCAAAATGTGCAGCGTATTCGCACGGCATTGTTGATTGCGAAGTGCGTCATCAAACGTGCCTGCATCAAAAAATAACGTGTCAGCGTTTTTGCTTAAATCTGAAACGGCGAGCGTTTTTTCTGCATTCAAATTCGTAATGACATAAGAAAATTTGCCTGCGATATTGGTCTTGAATGCTTCGCTAACATTGCCATCAGCGGGAACAATGAATTTGTGCAACACAAATTTTTGTTTCGTAAATTCGCCTGTGGTGTTGTTATCACTAATCGCAAGTTCAGCTCCTTCGCTACCTTTGTCGGCAACAAATGGGTCGAGGTTTGACAGCATTTCAGTCGGTGGATTTTGCGTTTGGCTCAAATATGCAATATCGATAGTTTGTATCGCAGGGGAGGGCGGTTGTTTTGATTTTTCTTTTGGTGCGGCAAGCAGCGGCAAACTGATTAACGCAAAGGCAAGAGTTAAACTTTTTTTCATCATGAATTTTGGCTGGTTGTGTCATAAAAACGCACGGTATTACGCCCTGCTATTTTGGCATCGTACATGGCAATATCGGCTTGCTTTAGCAGCTGCATGATGGATTCTTCATGTCCATGAAATAACGTAATCCCAATGCTTGGCGTATTGTGATAATCGTGGCTAGCAAGTTGATAATTTTGATTGAGGGCAACTAACACTTTTTCAGCAATAATTTTTGCTTCGGCTGTTGCATCAAGCTCTTTATCGCTTAAATTTTCTAGCATAATCACAAATTCATCGCCGCCCAAACGCGCGACAGTATCAGATTCACGCACGCAGGATTTCAATCTGAGTGCAACTTGTTTTAACAATAAATCCCCAATATCGTGTCCAAGCGTGTCGTTGAGCGTTTTAAAATTATCTAAATCAATAAAAAACAATGCGCCTTTAATGTTATGACGCTTACTTGCCGCTAAGGCAACTTTTAATCTTTCTTGCAATAAACGCCGATTTGGCAAATCTGTGAGCGGGTCATAAAACGCCAAATGCTCAATTTCGTCTTCCGCCATCTTTTTTAACGTAATGTCGGTCATTGTGGCGACATAATTGGTAATGTTATTTTTGTCTTTAACTTGTGTAATTGTGACAAATTCGGGATAAATTTCGCCATTTTTACGCTTATCCCAAATTTCCCCTTGCCAAAAACCGTTGTTTTCTATGCTTTGCCACATTTGTTCATAAAACGTTGTGTCATGCCGATTTGAACGAAAAATACGCGGGTTTTTACCAATAACCTCGTCAGGGCTATAACCTGTAATTTCGCAAAAAGCCCGATTCACACGCAAAATGTTTGTGTCTGCATCGGTCACAAACATGCCTTCTTGCGATTCAAAGACGACGGCTGCAATGCGTTGCATTTCCATGAATTCGGCTTGGCGTTTTGCTGCTTCGCGCAATGCTACTTCAGCGCGAATAGCTCTGGCACATTTTAATAAGGCAAGTTCAAGCAAATCTAAATTCACAGGTTTCGTGACATATTTATCTACGCCCAAATCGATGGCACGATGAAAATAACGCGGTTCTTCAAAGGCGGTAGTGATGATAATTGGAATGCAAGGACTTAATGCGCGAATGGCTTCGCCCATTTGCAAACCATCCATGTCGGGCATGGAAATATCAGTAATCACAATATCAGGATTGCATTGTGTAAAAACGGCTAATCCTTCGTTGCCATTTGTTGCCAAATATAAATTTGCACAGCGGCGATTTAAGAATTGGGCAAGCTGCAAACGAATACAACTATCATCTTCAACATAGAGAATGGTTAAGGTTTTTAGATAATTTAAATCATTGTTATCAGTCATGTTTTTTCTTAATTCTTATTCGCTAATAATCGGTGTGACAATTTCAAATTCTGCA
>JAQTOT010000020.1 GCA_028713145.1 Methylococcales bacterium | reverse complement strand
TAAACCTATCGACGACCACATTTTAAAAGCCAAAGTTCACGTCTTTTTGCGGATTTATCAACAGCATCAACAATTACAAGAAAATAACGCCGCGTTGCAACTTGCCGCGTCTGTGTTTGAATCACAGCAAGGCATGATTATTACTGACGCTGAAAATAAAATCATTCGGGTGAACAAAGCCTTTAGCGACATTACGCTTTACAGTGCCGACGAAATACTAGGAAAAAATCCCAGTTTTCTGAAATCGGGTCGGCAAGATGAAAGTTTTTATTTCACCATGTGGCAAGGCATTAACGAAACGGGATTTTGGAGCGGTGAAATTTGGAATCGTCGTAAAAATGGGGAAATTTATCCCGAATGGTTAAATATCACCTCGGTAAAAATCAATGGTGTGTTAAGTCATTACATTGGCACGATGAGTGATATTACCGAACATAAAACTGCCGAAGCACAAATTCATCGTCTCGCTTTTTATGACCCACTAACAGGTTTGCCAAATCGCCGTTTATTACAAGAACGTTTGCAGCACGCTATTGAGCGAAGTGTGCGTGATAACGAGTTAATGGCGTTGCTCATGCTTGATTTAGACCACTTCAAACCCGTCAACGACAGTTTAGGGCATTTAGCAGGCGACCAACTTTTACAACAAGTGGCACAACGGTTATCTCATCGCCTCCGAAATTCCGATATGACAGCGCGTTTAGGTGGCGATGAATTTACGGTATTGCTCGAAAATATCACCCACATAGATGATGCTTCTGATGTCGCTCAAGAAATTATTACCAGTTTGGGTGAACCGTTTTATTTGGATCTTGAAAATAAAATAGAACATAAAGAAGTTCACATTGGTGTCAGTATTGGAATCAGTGTTTTTAATCATCAAATCGAGTCAAGCATAACGCCACAAGTGTTGATGGATAACGCTGACATTGCGTTATACAAAGCCAAAGCCAGTGGGCGAAATTGCTTTGCCTATTTTTCCGAAGAATTAACACTTGCCGCAAAAAAACATATTGAACTTGAATCTACGTTGCGAAGCATTTTAAATCGCAACGAATTACTGGTGAATTATCAGCCATTAGTGGATATGAAAACCGATAAAATTATCGGTGCAGAAGCCTTAATTCGTTGGTTGCCCCTCATTCCAGGTTTTGCAACACCTTGGCATTTTATTAAGTTTGCCGAAGAAACAGGATTTATTATCGCCATTGGTGAATGGATATTGCTTGAAACGTGTCGGCAAGGCAAACGCTGGCTTGATGCGGGGTTGCCAAGTTTAACGCTTGCTGTGAACGTGTCTCCCTATCAATTTTGTCATAGCGATATGGTGAAATCAGTTAAAAATGTGCTTGAACAAACTCAATTTCCTGCAACGTCATTAGAATTGGAATTAACAGAAGGCGGGCTAATGGAAAATAACGAAAGAACGTGTGCCATTTTGGAAGAATTACGGCAATTAGGCGTACATATTTCTATTGATGATTTTGGAACAGGTTATTCCTCGCTGGCTTATTTAAAGTATTTTCCTGTCAGCACCTTGAAAATCGATAAAAGTTTTATTTGTGAAATACCGATGAAAAAAGATGACATGGTGATTGCTGAAACGATTATTTCGATGGGACACACCCTTGGTTTTAAAGTGTTAGCCGAAGGCGTTGAAACACAAGCGCAACTAGAATTTTTGCGTGAAAAAGGGTGCGACAAATATCAAGGATTTTTGAAAAGTAAGCCGCTTATCGCTGCTGAATTTGAACAATTACTACGCGATACCCAAACATGAACGTGATAAAAGTGTTATTAGTCGCATTGTTTATCGCGCTGGTAGGTTTCCTTTTTCGTTTGAATAACCACGTTGAGAATGTCGATTTTTCAACGCTCAAAGGCGAAAAACTTTCACTTGAAAAACTGCGTGGCAAACCTGTGCTTGTGACGTTTTGGGCGACCGATTGCGATAATTGTTTAAAAGAAATTCCACTTTTTATTGATTTACACGAGCGTTATCACGCTCAAGGTTTAGACATTCTGGGCGTTTCAATGTATTACGAACAACCAAATTTAGTGGTTGAGTTTAACAAAGTACGTCCCCTGCCCTACTTACTAACACTGGATATTGAAGCGAAATTCTCAAAAACGTTTGGCAATGTCACCGTTACACCGACGACCTTTTTACTCGATGCAAAAGGCGAAATTGTTTGGCAAAAAGTTGGTCTGATTGATGAAACAGAATTAACGACACAAATTGAAAAATCCTTGAAGGAAAAATAATGCTCTGGTTAAAAGCTCTACATTTAATTGCAATGGTTTGTTGGTTTGCAGGCTTATTTTATTTACCGCGTCTTTTTGTTTATCACGCGATGAGCGACGATAAAATTAGCGATGAGCGTTTTAAAATAATGGAACGCAAACTGTTTTTTGGCATTATGACCCCGTCGATGATTGCCACGTTTGTGTTTGGTATTTGGTTGTTAATGGCTGGCGCGTGGGAAATGTATTCCAGTGCGGGTTGGTTGCACGCGAAATTTTTGTGTTTGCTTTGCCTTGTGATTTATCACTATTTTTGCTGGTTGTGGTTTAAGGATTTTCGTGCAAATCAAAACAAACGTGACCACATTTTTTATCGCTGGATGAATGAAATTCCTGTGATTTTCTTACTGGCAATTATTATTTTGGCGGTCGTAAAACCGTTTTGAACAATGCCTCAAACAACAAAAATGAGCTAAAAATGCTATGATTTAGCCCATCGAACAACTTTTACTCAAAAATTATCATGTCTCATCAATCTGATTTAATTAGCTCTGACATTAACGCTTATTTAGCACAACATGAACGCAAAGAATTATTGCGATTCTTAACCTGTGGTAACGTCGATGACGGCAAAAGTACGCTTATTGGGCGACTTTTGCATGATTCAAAAATGATTTACGAAGACCAACTCGCTGCCGTGCAAGCCGATAGCGCGAAATCTGGCACAACGGGTGCAGGAAAAATCGATTTAGCGTTACTTGTTGATGGCTTGCAAGCAGAGCGCGAACAAGGCATCACGATTGACGTGGCATATCGTTATTTTTCAACCTCGACGCGAAAATTCATCATTGCTGACACACCAGGACATGAGCAATACACCCGTAACATGGCAACAGGTGCATCGACGTGTGACCTTGCGATTATTTTGGTTGACGCGCGTTACGGCGTACAAACACAAACAAAACGCCACAGTTTCATTGCCTCATTACTCGGCATCAATCACATCATCGTCGCCATTAACAAAATGGATTTGGTCGAATACAGCGAAGCGAAATTCGAACAAATCAAAGCGGATTATTTAGATTTTGTGAAAACGCTCGATTTGCACGATATTTTGTTTATTCCAATGTCTGCGCTCGATGGCGATAACGTCGTAAATCCTAGTGAAAATATGAGCTGGTACCAAGGCAAACCGTTAATGGAAGCCTTAAACACGATTGAAATTGCCAATGACAGAAATTTCACCGACGCGCGTTTTCCTGTGCAATATGTGAATCGTCCCAATTTAGATTTTCGTGGATTCTGCGGCACGGTGGCAGCGGGAATTTTCAAAAAAGGTGACACAATCACGGCATTACCTTCAGGTAAAAGCAGCACGATTAAATCTATCGTGACGTATGACGGCGAACTTGAACAAGCCTTTGCGCCCATGGCAGTCACACTGACTTTGGACGACGAAATTGATATTAGTCGTGGCGATATGATTATTGGCACACAAGAATTTGCCCCTGTTGTGGCGGATAAATTCAAAGCGCATATCGTGTGGATGGCAGAGCAATCGCTAAACATTGGCAAACAGTATTCGATTAAATTGGCAACACGCACGGTTTCGGGTTCAGTGTCACTGATTCACCATCGCATCGATGTGAACACGCTCGAACATCATGACGCAAATGCGTTGCAACTTAATGAGATCGGTTTATGCACCGTTTCTGTGAATGCCCCTGTTGTATTTGATAATTACAAAACGCACAAAGGTACAGGTTCATTTATTGTTATTGACCGTTTAACGAATAGCACCGTGGCAGCAGGTATGATTGTTGGCACGGGCGACACTGAAAATTTGCAACCTGTTAGCGTTGAAGAACGTGCGGCGCGATTCAGTCAAGTTGCAACCGCTGTTAATTTAACGGGTGAAAATAGTGTAGAAATCGCTTACCAATTGGAGCGTCGTTTATTTGATAACGGACATGCGTGTACGATTTTAGAAACGGCAAATAATGTCTTAATTCAAGCGATAAATAATGCTGGCTTAATCGCCATTTGCGTAAATACCAACGAAGGTTTTACACCAATTCACTTTGATGCCGATACATCCTCTATTGACGATATTTATATGGCATTAAAAACGCATAAAGTTATTTACTAACAATGAGAGGCAATCATGGCAACAAATACAGCATCAATCCCCGTTGAATTATTAGCGCAATTAACTACCCAAGAATTAAAAGGGTTAACAACTGATCAAGTAGCAACTTTTACTTCTGATAGTTTAAATGCGTTAAGTTCGGACGGTTTTGCCGCCCTTAAAAATTTGTTGCCAAGTATTCCAAGCGAAGCATTTGCAGGTATTACGCCAAAAATACTCGGAACGTGGGATTTGAAAAATTTTAGCACTGATCAAATTAGCGCGTTGACGAGTGATCAAACTGCCGTTTTAACATCAAAACAAATTGGCGCATTAGATTCATCTCAAATTGCGGCACTTAGCGCAGAAGATGTCGCAGCATTAAGCAAAAGAACACTTGCTGGTTTGAGTACAAAAAATATAGCGGGGTTAAATTTAAGTGCGTTAAGCGGAGACGGGCAATTAGCCGCACTTAAAAAATCGCAACTCGCCGCGCTCACGTCAGCGCAAATAGCGGGTTTAACGTCAGATCAAGTCACAGCTTTAACTACAAAACAAATCACCAGTTTATCTGCTGACGGTTTTTCGGGCTTACCGACTGACGTGATTTCGTCATTGAGTACAAAAACATTATTGAAATTACCCTCCGCAACGCTTGCAAGTTTAAGCACCGATCAAATTGTAGCACTCACCACTGATCAAGCCGCCGCACTCACTTCAGCGCAAATTAACGCGTTGAGTTCGGGGCAAGTCGCGGCAATGGAACCTGAAGATTTAGCGGCATTAAACGTAAAATCGTTGGCTGGATTCAATAAAGCTAACACGCCTGGTTTGATTTTAGATAACGTCAGTGAATCGCAGCTTTTAGCATTAAAACCCGCGCAGTTTGGATTTTTTACCATCGAGCAAATTGCAGCAATTACCGAGCCTACGTTATTTACATCAGGCGCAATTGCGGTAATGAATGCCGAGCAACTCAAAGCCATTAGTGCAGACGTTTTCAGTGCAATTGATCCAGACGCAATGAAAGGCATTACAGCAACAAACATTAACGGTATTGATACAGCTGCATTAACGCCAGACAAAGTTGAACAATTACCCGCCGCTGCGATAGCTGTATTAAGTGCAGAGCAAATCGGTGCATTACCAGTCGAAAGTTTTGTAGTCCTTCCCCCCGCAGTTGTTGCCGCAATTTCTCCCGCTGCGTTTCAAGCCTTATCTATCGATAATTTTGCAGGCATCACACCTGAACAATTAGGCGCATTAAAACCCGCTCAAATCAGTGTCTTAACCAGCGATTTCATTGCAACCATTACACCCGAAAAAGCGGCAGCGTTAAATCAAAGTCAAACCAGCGTTCTCACCTCAACGCAATTGGCAAGTTTAACACCTGAAAGTTTTGCACAATTAACACCTAAAGCTGTTTCAGGTATTAACAAAACGGCATTTCCTGTTGTGAGTGCTGACGTAATTGCTTTGTTGAATGCCGATCAAATCGGGGCATTAAATTCTGATGCGGCTAAAGCCTTAACAACAGAACAAATTGCCGCTTTCACTTCTGAAAATGCGACAGGCTTGAGTGCGACAAGCATTGCAAAGTGGTCGGCTGAGCAGGCAACCAGTTTAACGCCCGAGGCAATTAGTGTATTAAATGCAGCTGTTATCAAAGGATTAAATATCACCAGTTTTGACACAACCGATATTGCGGCACTTTTGCCCGAACAAGTCGTTGCATTAACCACTGCAAAAACACAACTAGGTGGTTTAAATAGCGAGCAAATCAGCGCGTTTACCAGCGATCAACTCACTGCAATTAAACCTGCCGTGTTAAAAAGTTTAACGACAGCCACATTGCCTGCATTAAACAGCGAAGCCATTTCTGGGTTAACCGCTGAGCATTTTGCCGCATTAAAACCTGCACAATTAGAAGCATTCACGCAAGCGCAAGTCGAAGGACTCGATTCTTCAATATTAGATTGGCTTCATAACTCGAAAGGCTACATTACTTTAACAGGTGGCACGCCGACAGATTCAGGGATTAAAGCTGGCTACGTTCTCACCGCAACCTCTGCTTCAAATATCATTGCGGGAAAATCTGCGGTCACTATTACAGGTAGCGTAGGTAATGACACCATCACAGGCAGTCTTGCCAATGATTCGATTGACGGCGGTGACGGAACAGATGTGATTTTTACCGACACGGGAAATGATACGATCAAGTTTTCTGATGCGGGTGATTCAATAAATGGCGGTGATGGCAACGATACGTTAGTCGTAGCAAAAGATTTAGCAGGCATTTTGGACGCAAATCTTTCTGACCTTGAAAATGTCTCTGTTTCTGGAAACACGGCTTTAAAAGTAGATTTAACAGGACAAAGTGAAGGCTTTGTGATTAACGCAAGTGGCACAAATGGACATTCGATAACAGGCAGCTCTGGCGCAGATAAAATCACAGGAACCGATGCCGCTGATAGTCTTAACGGCGGAGCGGGAGCTGACACAATTCTTGGCGGTTTAGGTATTGATACCTTAACAGGCGGTGATGGTCGTGACGCATTTGTGTTCAATTCGCCTGAATTATCGACAACGGTAGGCGCAATTACCGATTCCATCACTGATTTTTTAACAGGCAACGACACGCTTGTTTTAGGATTTAATGGCATTGAAAATACGGCGACAATAAAAGGGAATTATGTTGAAGACACAACAGCTTTTTCGGGGTTAGCCGCTTTATTAACGGCGGCGGATTTGGCACTTGATGGTTCGGTTACAGTTTTTGTCGGCGTAGCAGACGGTAAAACGTATGTGGTTACAGATAAAGACGGTAATGGTTATACCAATGTGATTGAACTCACAGGTGTCAGTGATTTGGCGGGCATTGCCGCTGGTGATATTGTGAAGGTTGCAGGTTAATTTATGTGTAAGAGACGCGACAATTCGCGTCTCTTCACAATCTTTTAACTTTCGCTTTCTTCCTTTTCATCATCGCTGAGTTCTGAAATTTCTTTCAAACGGCAAATCGCTTTGTAATTCACGCTGTTTTCCACCACATTTCCCTCTGCATCAAGAATGCCCACGACTTCACCTGTGAGCAATTCCAAGGCTTCATCAACGGTATTCACTGCATAAATCGAAAACAATTCTGCTTCAACAGCATCTAAAATCTCTTGTTTGAGCATTAAATTTCGTTTGTTTGCGGCTGGAATAATCACGCCGTGTGAACCGTTTAAACCTCGCGCTTTGCATAATCTAAAAAAGCCTTCGATTTTTTCATTTGCACCACCGATGGCTTGCACTTCACCGTATTGGTTAATCGAACCTGTGACAGCAAAATTCTGTTTAATTTTTGTGCGCGTGAGTGCCGAAATCAAACTGCATAATTCCGCGAGTGACGCGCTATCACCGTCGATATGACCGTAAGATTGCTCCATCGCAATGCTGGCAGAAATCGCAAGCGGAAATTGTTGCGCGTAACAATGCCCCAAATAGCCCGTTAAAATCATCACGCCTTTAGAATGCAACGCCTGCCCCAATTCAACTTCGCGTTCAATATCTACCACGCCGCGCGAACCTGGGTGAACGGTTGTCGTGATTCGCGCAGGCATTCCAAAACTACTGCCGCCCATATCCAAAACGGTTAGCCCGTTAATTTTGCCAATCGCTGCACCATCGGTATCAATTAAAATCGTGCCGTCGAGCATTTCTTCCAAAATCGTTTGCGACATTCGACCGTTGCGATATTCACGCGCATTTAACGCTTGTTCGATATGAAGGCGGTCGAGTTTTTCAGCTTTCGTTTTTGTTGCAAATAATTGAGCCTCACCAATAATTTCCAACGCATCGTTAATGCACGCTGAAAAATACGCCTGACTTTCTGCCAATCGACAACTGTGTTCAATCAAACTTTCGATTGCCGCTTGGGTTAAAGGTTGTGTTTTCGCGTCAGTGGCTTGTTTAATCATCAACTGCGCGAAATGTTTCATCGTCTCAGGCGTGCGTGGAATTCGATAATCAAAATCGGCTAACACGCGAAATGATTCATTAAATTCATCGTCCATCGCTTCAAGCAAATAGAAAATATCAGCATTACCCACCAAAATGATTTTGACATTTAACGGGATGACTTCAGGTTTGAGCGTAATGGTGTTGATACTTTGCTCGGTAAATGGCGATTCAATTTCGATATAACCCGATTTTAACGAACGTTTCAAACCGTCCCACACAAACGGATAATGCAGCACTTTTTCGGCATCTAAAATTAAATAACCGCCATTTGCTTTATGCAATGCGCCTGCACAAATACGGCGATAATGCGGGACAAGCGTTCCTTGGTCGTTGCTATATTCAACACGCCCAAATAAATTTTGATACGTCGGATGCGTTTCATAAATCACAGGCGCACCGCTATCTTGTTTGTAATCAATCAAAATGTTGGGCGCGTATTGTTCCAAAATCAGCTTTTTTAAAATATGGTCACGTTCAATCGGTTCATTGCTCGACACAGGCATCAAATAATCGTTAATCGTTTGACGAAGATTTTGTTTCACTTCCGCTAAATACGTCACCACATCTTCAACTTCGGCATAACGGGCATTGAGTTCGTCAAACAATGGTTCAATCGCGGCATCAATCGTATCGTTATTGAGTTGTGTCATGGAGGCGGCAAGTTCTCTGCGCCATTGCGGCAATTCGAGTAAAGCCTCACTCAAACAATCTTCAAGTTCTTCAATGCGCTGTTTATAAAGCTCACGTTCTTCGGTTGATAACGCAGACAAATCTTCGTCGCGCATTGGTTTATTTTCACAAAGCGGCAAAAAATTAAACGTGTCATTTTCCGAAAATAAACCAATGTTGATTTCCCGTGCTTGCGCGTCAACGTATTCGGTTGCGTCGCGGTAAGTGTGAACAAATTGCCGTTCAACTGCCGTTTTTTTCTGCTGATAGCTCGGATTTTCAAACGTAGCGGGAAAAGTTGCCAACACATTGGTGATTAAATTTTCAATGGCTTTTAAAAAATCTTGCCCGTGTTCAGCAGGTAATTTAATCGCAATGGGTTCGCGTGCGTTTTCAAAATTATCTACATACGCATAAGACGGCGGCGCAGGTTTGCTCGGCGCAAGGGCTTGCAAATACTGCATAATCATGGACAACCGTCCGCTGCCTGTTTCACCCATCACAAAAATGTTGTAGCCAGAATTTGGCATTGCAATTCCAAATTCAAGCGCGGATTGAGCGCGTTCTTGCCCTAAAATTGTTGATTGCGAATTGAGCGACTCTGTGAAATCAATGTCACTTAAATCAATTTTGGCTTTTAAAGCGGCGAGCGGGAGTTTTAAAGAATTTGTCATGAATTATTTAACGATGAGGCTATTGTTGACGGCTTTTACACCTTTAATGGTTCGTGCTAATTGCACGGCTCTATCAGCTTCTGCTTGAGTATCAACAAAGCCGCTAAGTTGCACAATACCTTTATACGTTTTGACGTTAATGTCATTGGCTTTTAAACGTGAATCACCGATGAATGTCGATTTAATTTTCGTGGTTAAAACAGCATCATCGAAATATTCGCCTGTGCTTTCGCGTTTCGTATTTTCAGTGCAAGCGGGAATGGTAGAAAGTAATAACAACCCCAAAAAAAGACTTTGGATAAGTTTTTTAGCGTTCATAATCAAGACTCCAAGTTATAATAAAGTTGGCATATCATAACGGTTTAGAGCCGTTGTAGGCTATAAACGTGCAAAACAAACTTCCTATACGAAAACATCACTGTTAATCAACTTGAGAAGAAAAAGTAGACGAGTAAAGCTGGAAACTTGGCGAAATAATCTAATCGGAGTTGATGCGGTCATTTTGAATATTGAGTGACAATAAAGACCGTTTCTTGCGTGTTGCAAAAGTTGATGAAAGTGGCGAGGCGTTGAAAAATGCTGCCTCATTTACGATAATCGTTTGGAGTATCAAGTTAAAAATTAAAATCTCACTGCAACGCAAAAGACAAAAACGCATCGATGGGCATTGGTTTCGCGTAAAAATAGCCTTGGATATACTCGCAACCTGCCGCTGCAAGTAAATCGCGTTGTCCTCGTGTTTCTACACCTTCAACAATGATTTTTAAACCTAACCGATGAGCCATGACAACAATTGCTTCTGTGATAGCTCGGTCGTTTTCATCGGTTTCTAAATCGATAACAAATGAACGGTCGATTTTTAAATAATCGATGTTAAATTTTTTCAAATACGCAATTGCCGAATACCCTGTCCCAAAATCATCTAACGAAATCTCAATACCTGCTGCTTGTAATCGATCGAGTTGTTCCATGATAGTCGGGCTGTCATCAAGCAATAAGCCCTCGGTAATTTCAATTACAATATAATCAGGGTTTATCTCAGCCTCGAGTAAATAATCGATAGCAATTTGTTCACCGTTTCCTCTAATGAGCTGTCGCGGAGACATATTGATGCTAATTTTTCGTGATCTGTCATCATCGGTCAGCAAATTCCAATGTTTTGCCGTTTCCGCCGCACGTTGAAAAACCCAAGTGCCAATCTCATGAATTAAATTTGATTCTTCGGCAAGCGGAATAAAGATGGCGGGTGAAACCATACCTAGCAATGGATGCTTCCAACGCAATAAGGCTTCTGCTTTAAATACTCTGCCCGTTTCAACGTCAACGATAGGTTGGTAATGCACTTCCAATTCATTATTTTCAATCGCTGTTCGCAAACAGTTAATTAACTGCAAACGTTGATGCGCGTGTTCTTGCATACTGCGAGTGAAAAAATTGAAATTATTACGCCCTGATTCTTTTGCAAAATACATCGCTTGGTCAGCACAACTCATGAGCGTTTCAGCGTTGTTGGCATCTTGCGGATAAACGGCAATTCCCACACTTGCCGAAATATAAGCGGTATATTCGCCAAAATAAAAGGGCTTCACCATCGTACTGATAATTGCACCTGCTACTCTTTCCAACGGTGGCACTTGTCCTGCTTCGGGCAAAATCACCACAAATTCATCACCGCCCAATCGCGCCACGGTATCCGATTCACGCACGCAATGTTGAATACGTTTTGCTGCATCGATAAGCAATTTATCGCCTATTTCATGTCCCAATGTGTCATTGACTTCTTTGAAATGGTCTAAATCGATAAACAATATCGCAATTTGCGTACCACTGCGTTCTGCACGGAGAATTTCCATACGCAAGCGATTATTAAACAATCGACGATTTGGCAACGCCGTTAACGCATCGTAACTGGCTTGATAAGACATTTGTTGTTCAATGCGTCTGCGCTCGATTGCAATGGCACTCAAATGGCTCGCTTGCAGTAATAATGCCGAATCTGTTTCATTTGGCGCGCCTGCTTGATTGAGATACATTACAACCACGCCGAGTAATTGACCTGATGCAGAAATAATTGGCTCTGCCCAAGAAGCGACAGCACCAATTTCTTGAATAAATGACGCGCAAAGCCCGTAGCATGAATGCGTGCGGACATCTTCGATAATCATGTGTTCTCTGGCTAACGCGGAAGATAACCAGCCATAACAACGATTGTTCTGTAATTCCAAAATTGAGATGTCATGTTTAGCAAGATAAGACGATGGGAACGAAGGTGCTGCCACAATTTGCAGAAAACTGTGAGTTTCATCAAACAATAAAATCGCGCAATATCGCCCCGTGTTTGACGATTCCACATACAAAGCAACTTGCGCCAAAATTGTCTCAAGCGAATTGTTATGCGCCATTTTTTCAAACACGAGCTGACGATTATTTTCAACGATTTGCTGTCTGTGATGCTCCGTAGAATCAAATCCCAAAACCAAAACGCTTTGCACCCGTCCATCGATGTCATATTCAGGCACTATTTTCACTTCTAAATAAAGCAACTTTCCCTGTGCATTCGGACATTCTAATATGAGTTCTGCGTTATCACCTGTTTGCACAACATTCGCTAATATAGCAAGGCATTCTTCCGCCGACATGTTAGTACATCGCCATGTTTCAGCAATGGATAGATTGAAGAATTCAGTTGCGGTAATGCCTGTCATTTGCAGATAGGCGTGATTCGCATAGATACATTTAAGGTCACAGTTGTAACGCAAAACGATTGTTGGCAAATTATCAACGAGCGTTCTAAATTCTTGCTCGCGTTGAAAAAGTAGATTTTCTGCTTGTTTGCGTTCGGTGATGTCATTGGCAACCAAAACAACACTTCTTGGATTACCGTCTGCATCTAATTCAGGGGCATAACGATTGTGAAAATTGTGAATTTCTCCATCTGCAAAAATATAATCCACTTCATTTTCAGCTGCTTGCCCCGTTTCTAAAACACGCCGCAATATCTGTTTTAATTCTTCTTCGCCGTATTTGTTAAGAATCGAACCATCTGACGGGATATATTCCAATAATTCAGCCGCAGTTCTTCCCATCATTTTTTCTACGGCGGGATTAACGTAAATGAGACGACCCTCTTTGTCATAACGAGAAATAGGAGACGGTGATGTTTCGACTAAAACGCGAAATTCCTGTTCACGTTGATGAACGATTTCCTCCATCTGTTTTCGTTCAGTAATATCTCGCCCCACCCCCAAAATACCAAGGATTTTTCCATCTGCATCAAATAGTTGTATTCTGCGAATTTCGAGTAAAACAGGGCAATGATTTTCTTTGCGCGTCACCCATTCTTCGCTAATGACAACATCTCGCACAGCCATTGCGGCACTATCTTTTTGACGAAAATGCTCTGCAAGCTCTGAATTTAAAAAATCATAATCCGTTTTTCCAATGATGTCACACTCTTTTGCATCGAGAAATCGCTCAAAAGCGTGATTGCAAGCAAGATAACACCCTTGCTTGTCTTTCAACCAAACATAGTCTGGGATGGCTTGCAAAATGTTCAACAATAAGTCGAAACGGAGGGAGGAATTCCAACTAGATGATGCGCTCATGAATAATAAGGGTTCTGAAAGTTCGGGTGACAAATTATACCCAAATCGTTACAGATTGCGTGATATTTGAATTTAAAAAACACAGGGTAATCCAGCAACAAAAACCAGCATTAGTATTTCCCCATTATTCAGTCGGAAAAATTAAATAATCTGTCCATTTTCTTTCGCCTGTTGCTTCTTCAGGTGTAGGTAATAATTTCTCATTCCAACCGCCGCCCAAGGCTTTTATCAATAAAACAGAAGCCATCAATTGTTCGCCTTTCAACAAAACCGCCGTTTGACGATTTGATAACGTAGCGGTTTGTGCGGTCATGACATTCAAATAACTAATCGTTCCCGCTTGATATTGATTCGTTGTCAACGCCAACGCCTGATTTGCCGCGTCAACCGCTTTATTTTGCGTTTCGATTTCTTCTTTTAGAATTCGCAATGACGCTAAATTGTCTTCCACTTCTTGAAAACCCGTTAAAACCGTTTGTCGATACGCCGCCACACTGGCATCAAAACCGTCTATGGCTTGTTTGTATTGAGCATTTTTTGCACCGCCATCAAACAACGTCATCGCCGCTCCCGCAGGGCCTAATGCCCAATAACGCCGTGCCATTGTGAATAAAGTGGTTATATCTGTTGTTTGAAAACCATTACTTGCCGCTAAATTTAACGTCGGATAATAAGCCGCTTTCGCTACGCCAATTTGAGCATTTGCCGCCGCAATTTTACGTTCAGCCGCTGCAATATCGGGGCGACGTTCTAATAATTCAGAAGGTAACACAACAGGAATTGCAGGCGGTTTTACGTCTAAAGATGATGGATTTAAGGATAATTCAGCAGGCGTTTTGCCAATCAAAACGGCAATGGCGTGTTCTAATTTCGCGCGAGCAATCCCTAAATTTATCGATTGCGCGCGAATAGATTCAAGTTGCGTTTGTGCTTGCATCACATCGCTTTTTGCAACCATGCCAACGGCGTAGCGATTTTTAATAATTTCTAAGGTTTTACTGTAAGCAAGCGCAGTTTCATCGAGTAATGTTTTTTGAGAATCTAATACTTTGATTTGAAAATAATTTTGAGCGAGTGTGGCTTGCGTTGAAAGTTGCAGAGCTTGCAACGTGGCGGCACTGGCTTGAGCATTTCCCGTATTGGCTTCAACTTGCCTTGCCACACTTCCCCATAAATCAGGTTCCCATGCGATGCTAGCCGCAGTGCCAAATAAATTCCGAATTCCAGACACCGCCACATTTTGACCTGTTGCGGCTTGAAAACGACTGGTTGTGCCAGTCATGTTCAAAATCGGTAAAAAAGAGGATTGCGCGGCTTGCACTAAATGTTGCGCTTGGTGGTATTGCGCTTGCGCTTGAATAATCGATTGATTCGCGATTGCTACTTGTTCTTCTAATTCATTCAGTCGCGCATCATCAAAAATTTCCCACCATTTACTTGGCAATGAAGTATCGCGTGGTTGCGCTTGTTTCCAGCCTTTCGCTTCTTTAAATTCGTTAGAAATAATGGCTTCTGGTTTAACGTAATCCTTTCCAACTACACAACCCGTTAATTGCGTGATAAACAACGTGCAAATAAATCCTTTTTTAGTGTGAAAATTCATAAAACCTTAAACAGTACGGTTAAAAAACAGGCGAAAACGGTCAAGATAAAGATAAACCACAGGGGTTGTGTAGAGCGTGAGCATTTGGCTAAAAATTAAACCACCGACAATGGAAATGCCTAATGGTTGACGTAATTCCGCGCCGTAACCTGTTCCAAAAGCTAAAGGCAATGCGCCAAATAACGCCGCTAACGTGGTCATCAAAATCGGTCTAAAACGCATCGAACAGGCTTTAAAAATTGCTTCATCTGAAGATAAACCTTGTTTACGTTCAGCTTCGAGCGCGAAATCAATCATCATAATGGCATTTTTTTTCACAATACCAATTAACAAAATAATGCCGATGATGCCAATAATGCCGAGTTCTCCACCTGTGACCATTAACGCCACTAACGCACCAACGCCAGCCGAAGGCAACGTCGATAAAATTGTAAGCGGATGAATATAACTCTCATACAAAACGCCCAACACAATATAGATACTCACCAACGCGCCTAAAATCAGCCACGGCTGATTTTTCAACGATTCTTGAAACGCTTTTGTTGAACCTTGAAAACTACCTTGAATTTCAATCGGTACGCCAATTTCACGCAGGGTTTTTTCAATGATTTCGGTCGCTGTAGATAATGACGTGCCTTCTTTAAGATTAAAAGAAATTGTTGCCGCTGCAAATTGCCCTTGATGATTCACCGTTAATGCAGTGTTCGTTGCAGTGAAATTTGCCACACTCGATAACGGCACTTGTGCATCGCCAATTTGTCCAACAGTTGCAGGCGGCACGCTGATATAAAGTTGTTTTAAGGCTTCAGGACTTTGCCAGTATTCAGGCGCGAGTTCCAGCACAACACGATATTGATTCAGCGGATTATAAATAACCGAAACTTGTCGTTGCCCAAACGCATCGTTGAGTGTGCTATCAATCATCGCTTGCGAAATGCCGTAACGTGCCGCCATTTCTCGATTTACAACCAGACTAATCTGTTGTCCTTTGTCTTGCTGATTGGTATTTACGTCTTTTAATTCGGGTAATTTCGATAACGCAGCAAGCACTTTCGGTGTCCATTCGCGTAATAAATTCAAATCATCCGATTGCAAACTAAAATCATACATTGCTGATGAAGGTCGTCCTCCGATGCGTAATTCTTGTGAAGGGTGCAGAAAAATTTTAGCTCCCGCAATGCGACTTAAATTTTCACGCAAACGCGACATGACTTTTTCAATCGAATCGCGCTCTTCATGCGGTTTTAAGGCGACAAAAACCATTGCATTATTCGCATCGTTACCCGCAATGCCCACTACATTACTGACGGCTGGATCTTTACGAATTAACTCGGTGAACTCAAATAATTTTTTTTGTAACGCCCAAAAAGAGGTGCTTTGGTCTGCTTGAATGCCACCATTTAATCGTCCACCATCTTGGGTAGGAAAAAAACCTTTATCAATAACGCCATACAAGTAGAAATTTAACCCAATCGTGCTAAATAAAATCAGTATTGTGATTCGGCTATGACGTAATGCCCAATGCAATGAATGTTCATAACCTGTTTGCACAACATCAAAAAAACGTCCAATGCCTAAATAAATTCGCCCATGATTTGGTTTTTCTTTATGTAACCAACGAGCGCAAAGCATTGGCGCGGTTGTTAAAGAAATAATTAACGACACCAAAACGGCGGCGGATAGTGTCACAGCAAATTCCCGAAATAAACGCCCAACAATTCCGCCCATCAGCAAAATCGGAATAAATACCGCGACCAATGACACGCTCATGGCTAAAACAGTAAAACCGACTTCTTTTGTTGCCAGCAACGCGGCTTTAAATGGTGACACGCCGTTTTCAATATGGCGGCTGGTATTTTCTAAAACCACAATCGTGTCATCCACCACAAATCCCGTCGCAATCGTTAATGCCATTACCGACAGATTGTTTAAACTGTAATGGAAAAAATACATCACCGTACACGCTCCAATTAGCGACACAGGCACCGTGATAATTGGCACAAGTGCTGAACGAAAATTGCGTAAAAATACCAACACCACCAAAATCACCAGCGCAATTGAAATCAACAAACTGTGTTCAACCTCATCAATCGATGTACGAATTGTTAGCGACCTATCAACGGCTATCGAAATATCAATTTCATCATTCATTGCCGCTCGCGCTTCAGGCAATAAGGCTTTGATTTGATTTACCGTTTCAATGACATTTGCGTTAGGTTGTTTTCGGATAATCAATAACACCGATGGTTTACCATCTTTTAAACCCGTGTTACGCAAATCTTCAACCGAATCTTCGACTTTCCCTAAATCCGAAATCCTGACCGCCGCGCCGTTCCGATAACTCACAATTATCGGCGAATAATCTGCTGCCGTTCGTGCTTGGTCATTGGCTTGAACTTGCCAACGTTGTTGATTATTTTCAATCACGCCTTTTGGACGATTGACGTTAGTTTGAGTAATCGCCACGCGAACTTCTTCAAGACTAATACCGTATTTACTGAGCGTATTCGGATTTAATTCAACACGCACTGCTGGCAATGTTGCACCGCCAATTTGAACCTGTCCCACACCAGAAACTTGCGATATTTTTTGCATCAAAATCGTTGAGGCTTTGTCGTACATTTGCCCACGATTAAGTTTGTCAGAGGTTAATGCCAAAATCATAATCGGCGAATCCGCAGGATTATCACGACGATAACTGGGGCGATTTGGCATCGTGGGCAATAAACTGGTTGCGGCATTGATAGCCGCTTGCACGTCACGCGATGCACCGTTAATGTCGCGCTCTAAATCGAATTGCAAAGTGATTCGCGTTGAACCTGCATTGCTAATCGATGTCATTTCAGCCACACCAGCAATGCGACCTAATGCGCGTTCTAATGGTGTGGCAACGGTTGCCGCCATCGTTTCCGCACTTGCTCCCGCTAATTGGGCTTGCACGGTAATTGTGGGGAAATCCACTTGCGGCAACGAGGCAACGGGTAAATTCAAAAACGCTAAAATGCCACTTAAGGCAATCGCTAACGTTAATAAACTCGTTGCAACAGGTCGGTAAATAAAAAGTGCCGATAAATTCATGGCTTATCGTTCACTTTCAAACGGTTCAGGCGAATTTAAATTTAATCTACGACTGACTTTTTTGGCGAAACTATCCATCCACAAATAAATTACGGGCGTGGTGTAAAGCGTTAATAATTGACTAAGCAATAAGCCGCCCACCATCGTAATGCCTAATGGATGGCGCAATTCTGAACCCACACCACTGCCGAGCATGAGCGGCAACGCGCCTAATAATGCGGCTAACGTGGTCATCAAAATCGGACGAAAGCGTAATAAACACGCCTGAAAAATCGCATCTGCTGGCAACATCCCTTGTTTGCGTTCGGCTTCGAGCGCGAAATCAATCATCATGATGGCATTTTTCTTAACGATACCGATTAACAAAATAATGCCAATGATGCCGATGATGCCTAAGTCGTTATTTGAAACTATCAACGCGAGCAATGCACCAACACCCGCCGACGGTAGCGTAGAAAGAATTGTAATCGGATGAATATAACTTTCATACAAAACGCCTAAAACAATATAAACCGTCACAATCGCTGCCAGAATCAGCCACAACGTATTGCCCAACGAGGCTTTGAAGGCTAACGCCGCGCCTTGATAATTGGTACGAATACTTAACGGTAACTCAATCTCTTGTTTTACACGCTCAATGGCTTTTACCGCATCACCTAATGACGTATTCGGAGCTAAATTAAACGACAACGTTGCAACAGGAAATTGGTCGAGATGATTGATAGAAAGCGGCGTTGCGCGTTCGGATAATTCGGCAATCGTAGATAATGAAACTTGTGTGCCGTTACTCGATGGAATTCGCAAATCATTGAGCGATTCGGGACGAATTTGCGCCGCTGGGTCAATTTCAAGCACGACACGATATTGATTCGATTGCGTGAAAATCGTCGAAACCAAACGTTGACCATAAGCACTGTAAAGCGCGTTATCAATCGCCGCAGTTGTAACACCAAGCCGACTTGCGGTGCTACGGTCGATATTGACATAAACTTGCTGTCCTTTGTCTTGCACATCGCTGGTCACTTCGCTCAATTCGGGTTGATTCGATAATTCATCAACTAATTTATGCGTCCAACGATTTAATTCTTCTACATCCGCTGTTTCTAAAGTGAATTGATATTGCGTGCGGCTAACGCTGGTTTCCATCGTCAAATCTTGCACAGGTTGCAAATACAATTTCACGCCTGTCAATTCGGCTAATTTTGGTTTGAGTCGTTCAATCACTTCACTTGCGGTGATATTCCGTTCAGATTGCGGTTTTAAATTGATAAGAAAACGTCCCGCATTCGGTGTGGTGTTAATGCCGTCTACGCCAATAAATGACGATAAACTTTCTACCGCTGAATCTTTCAAAATTTCTTTAGCGAGTTTTTGTTGATAATCGCTCATCGCGGAAAAAGACACATTTTGTGGAGCTTCGGAAAAACCTTGAATGATGCCCGTATCTTGCGTGGGGAAAAAACCTTTTGGAATAAAAATATACAACATGACCGTCAATGCCACGGTCGCTGAAAATACTAACATCGTGAGAACTTGATGACGCAAAACCCATTCAAGCGTTCGTCCATAACCCGCAATAACGCCATCAAACCAATCTTTTCGCGGTTCAACAGAATTATGTGAACGCAATAATTTAGCGCACATCATTGGCGTGAGCGTCAACGAAACGATTGCCGAAATCAGAATTGCCACGGCTAACGTAATCGCAAATTCGCGGAATAATCGCCCAACCACATCGCTCATAAATAGCAACGGAATCAACACCGCAATCAACGAAAAAGTGAGCGAAATAATCGTAAAACCGATTTGTTTTGAACCTTTTAACGCGGCGTTTAACGGCGATTCGCCTTTTTCGATATAACGCGAAATGTTTTCAATGACGACAATCGCATCATCCACCACAAAACCCGTGGCAATCGTCAATGCCATCAGCGTTAAATTGTTGATGCTAAAATCGAGCGTGTACATGATGGCAAACGTGCCAATGAGCGACAAAGGCACGGCGACAGCGGGAATAATCGTGGCAGGAATGTTTCGTAAGAATAGAAAAATTACCATTACTACCAGTGCAACAGACAACAACAACTCAAATTGCACATCATGTACCGACGCGCGAATTGTGACGGTTCGGTCAGTCAGCGGCAAAACTTCGATATTGACAGGCAACGCCGCTTGTAATTTTGGCAGCAATTCTTTGATGCGATTGACCACTTCAATCACATTTGCACCTGGTTGACGTTGGATATTGATAATGACGGCGGATTTTTCGTTTGCCCACGCCGCAAGTCGTTTATTTTCCACGTCATCAATTACATTGGCGACTTCAGATAATTTCACGGGCGCACCGTTGCGATATGTCACGACCAAATCGCGGTATTCGCTTGCCGAACGCAATTGGTCGTTGCTATCGATAATGGCTGAACGCAATGCACCGTTAAACATCCCTTTCGGTTGATTAACATTTGCCGCCGCAATCGCCGTTCGTACATTTTCTAAACTTAATCTATAAGCGGCTAACGCATTATGATTGGCTTGAATTCGCACGGCGGGGCGTTGTCCACCACTAATACTGACCATGCCCACGCCAGATAATTGCGCGATTTTTTGCGCCACGCGGGTATCGACTAAATCTTCAACTTTGAATAAGGGCAACGATTCTGAACTAACCGCTAATGTCATAATCGGCGTATCGGCGGGATTCACTTTGCTATAAATGGGAGCTTGCGGCAAATCATTGGGCAAAAAATTCATTGCTGCATTGATAGCGGCTTGCACAGTTTGTTCGGCAATATCCAAATCTAAATTCAAATGGAATTGCAACGTAATCACTGATGCACCGCCCGAACTGGTCGACGACATTTGCGTGAGACCAGGCATTTGCCCAAATTGTCGTTCTAACGGCGCAGTAATCACCGATGTCATCACGTCAGGGCTTGCCCCTGGATATAACGTCACGACTTGAATAGTTGGGTAATCCACTTGCGGCAACGCTGAAACAGGCAACAGTCGATATGCCAAAATGCCGACCAATAACATCGCCACCATGAGTAGCGATGTTGCCACAGGTCGCAGAATAAAAAGCCGCGACGGATTAAAACTATTGGCTGAGTTCATTCGTGTTTGGGCGATTTATCGTCAGATTTTGCAACGGGTTGCCCGTCCTTTTTGGCAATATCAATTTGACTACCTTCATGCAATCGGTCAACACCTTCTAATACGACAAGTTCATTCGGGGCGAGATTGTTTGTGACAGCAACTTTATCACCTTCAGTCGCGCCCAACGTTACACGGCGAATTTGCACCGTTTTTTCAGGCGTTATCACATAAACAAACGCGCCTTGTGTATCGTTTTGAATCGCGGCACTTGATACTTGCGTGACATCTTTGAGCGTATCCAAGTGCATTTTGATGTTGACGAATTGGTTGGCAAATAAAATACCGTCGTGATTATCGAATTGGGCTTTGAGTTTTAATGTACCTGTCGTAGGGTCGATTTGATTATCGATGGCGAGCAATTTCCCTTCGGCTAATTTTGTTTTTCCTGCACGGTCGTAAGCGGTGATGCTGATGGATTCAGTATTTTTTTTGCGTTGAATCAAGGCTTGAATGTTATCTTCTGGCAAGGTGAAAACCACGTTAATCGGTTGCAATTGCGTAATCACGACTAATCCATTGGTATCGTTAGCATGAACAATGTTTCCTTGGTCAACTTGACGCAAACCAATTTTCCCTGAAATTGGCGCGGTTAAATGTGCGTAAGTGAGTTGCAATTTTGCGTTATTCACTTGTGCCTTATCCATTTCAACAATGCCTTGATATTGCTTCACTTTTGATTGTTGCGTAGCGGTTTGTTGCGCGGCAATCGAGTCTTGCTCGAGTAATGTTTTATAACGTTCGTAATCAATTTCGGCATTTTTCAATAAGGCTTCGTCGCGTAACAATTGCCCTTCAGCTTG
>JAQTOT010000180.1 GCA_028713145.1 Methylococcales bacterium | reverse complement strand
AATCTCATCATGATTGTTGTTTTAGTCACATTTAGTTTCATTCTCAGTGTCGTTATCGGGTTGTTATTTTCACGCTATTTGACAAAACAGTTAGGCGGCGAATTAACCGATGCAATTAACGAAGTGAAAAAAATCTCGGCAGGTGATTTCTCAAGCCACTTAACGCTTAAAAAAGACGACAAAACGAGCTTGCTCTATTCGCTAAAAATCATGCAAGAAACTATTCTTGGCTTTATCGATTCCCAACGAATTGTCGCCAAAAAACACCATGCAGGTTTTGTCAGTGAAAAACTCGATGTCACAAAGTTTCGCGGTGCTTACGGTGACATGGCTCGCGAAATTAACGAGTTAGTGCAGTCTCACATTGATGTCAAAATGCAAGTAGTCGATGTTGTTTCAGAATATGCCCAAGGAAATTTTGAGCGTGACATGGAGCGATTACCCGCAGAAAAAGCAAAAGTAACTGCCGCTATCGATGCCGTTAAAGCCTCTCTACTCGATATTAACAGCGAAATTGAAATGGTAAGTGCCGCTGGCGCACGCGGTGACTTTTCAAAACGCAGTGATGCCAATCGTTTTAACTTTATGTTTAAAGACATGCTTACGCACTTAAATACCTTAGTTGAAACGTGTGATACAGGTTTTAATGATGTACTACGCATTGCCAATGCGTTAGCGCAAGGTGATTTAACACAACAAATTACTGCAAATTATCCTGGTACGTTTGGCAAAACCAAAGATGCAATGAATGAAACCGTTGAACGTTTGAAATCGCTTGTCGAAGAAATAAAAGAATCCAGCGACACCATTAGCTCTGCGGCTAAAGAAATTGCCGCAGGCAACAGTGATTTGTCCTATCGCACCGAAGAACAAGCTACAAGTTTGGAAAAAACGGCTGGCAGCATGTTAGAACTCACCTCAACGGTACAAAAAAATAGTGACAATGCCAAATATGCTAATGAAATGGCGTTCGCGTCTTCAGATGTTGCGAGTAAAGGCGTGAATGTTGTTGAACAAGTTGTTTCGACAATGGAAGCTATTAACGAATCTTCTCAAAAAATTGTCGATATTATTACCGTCATCGATGGTATTGCTTTTCAAACTAACATTCTTGCATTAAATGCCGCCGTTGAAGCAGCACGAGCGGGTGAACAAGGTCGTGGTTTTGCAGTTGTAGCAAGTGAAGTTCGCAGTTTAGCGCAACGTGCCGCGAGCGCGGCAGGTGAAATCAAAATCTTGATTAGTGATTCTGTTGAAAAAGTGGAAGACGGTACAGAATTAGTCGCCAAAGCAGGCAGAACAATGAAAGAAATTGTGAATTCCATTCAGGGCGTGAGTGCAACCATCGGGGCAATTACCACCGCTTCGGATACACAAACATCAGGCATTCAAGAAGCAAATCAGGCTATTCGACAAATGGATGAAGCAACTCAACAAAATGCAGCGTTAGTTGAACAAGCTGCCGCCGCTTCAGAATCACTTGAATCACAAACCCGCAAACTCGCACATGCGGTGGGGAACTTTAAAATAGATAGCATGGCGTTAGCCGTTTAAAAAAAACAGCGGATGAAACGTGTTGTGGGCGTACGCAGTACGCCCCTACGAAATAGTATGTAAGGCTTTGATTTCTTGTCTTGTTAAATCGGTCATTGCGGCAATCACATCAATGTCAAAATTCGCCGCAATCATTTTTTTAGCGGTTTCGCGTTTAGCCTTTTTTTCGCCATCAATAAACGCCGTATCTATCACGGCTTTGGTTTCGTTGTAAGACAAAATACTTTTCAAATAATCGTCGTATTGGTCACTGCTAAGATGCGAAACTTCGGCAATTTCAAACCCTTTTTGAAAAATCGGCTCATTCAGAATCGTTGGAATGTGGTCAAAATCTTCCAGATGTTTTAGAAAATACACCCACTTATCAAAATGCGTTTCAAGTTCGTGTTCTTGTTTGTTGAACAAGGGCATTTGCAAAAATTTGAAATGTAATTTGTCGTAAAAAATGTCGCCATCTTGGTCTTTTAAACACACGTCACGGCGAAATTTGCGCTCGTCTTCTTTTTCATCGTAGACAAAATCCAAAATCGCAATGAAATAAACAGGCAATAAACGAAAATTCCACGCCCCTTTCTTACTTTGATTTCGCACAGGAAAAGTCGAATAAAATAACGAACGGTCTTTGAAAAAGTGCATTTTGGCTTTTTGCATTTCGACAATAAAACGTTCACCTTTTTCACTTTCGCAATAAATGTCGAAAATCGATTTACGTTCTTCTTGCGTGTCCGCCATGTTTTCGGGATTTTTAAAACTCAACGTAGCGATTTGATGTTGCTCTGGCAAAAGTTGATTTAGAAAATCTATCAACAAATCTTTGCTCGCTTCTTCGCCAAAGAGTTTTTTAAAACCAAAATCTGTGTACGGATTGAAGTATTTGCTAATCATTAAGTTCTCTTAAAAATTGGTACGCAATAAAATTCAAAACCAAAATTCTAGCACAAACAAAAAAGGCTGGTTTTTGCCAGCCTTTTTTAAACATTCAGCATCTGTTTCGAATTGCCTTTTTTCCTTCAGCGGTTCAACTTTGCGATTTTACGCAATTTTTTAACATCTTCTTCTAAATTCAAAATGTGCATTTTTCGATGACAATTTGGACAAAGCGCGACAACATTTTTAATAGAATCTGCACCGCCATCAGCAAGCCTTATAACATGATGAACTTCTAAATAAGGTTTTAGTTCGCCTTTTTCATTCTCTTTCTTGAATGGGGCAGGTAAATCACATAACTGGCAAATTCCATTTGCTATTTCTTTTGCTCTTTTTTTAATTTGTTCATCTCGTTTGTGTACAAAGATAATTCGCTCTACTTTTTTTAAATCTACACCTTCAAAATCATCTGCGAATTTATTAGGGACGTGTTCTAAAAATGATTCTATTTCATTGTCATTAAATTCATTTTCATGCGTTAACGATTTAAATGTAGCAACGTGTTTTATAAACTGCGTCAAATTATCTATAAAGCTGTCAGAATCAACTGCTCCTATAACAATAACTTCTTTCCTTTTGTTTTTTTCTTCAACAAAACCTAATAAGTTTAATGGTTGCTTACGATACCAATCAAAAAAACGTTGTTTTTGTTCTTGGCAAAATTTCCCTTTATGAATGAGATTGATATTTCCTGCTGAATCTAATGCAAATCCAGCAGCTACTTTGTTATCAGAACGAATACTAAATATCACAATGGTTTTTCTTTGGTTTTTATCATTTAAATCACTTAGAAAACCAAATTCATTTACAAATGAATTTTTCCAGATCCCAGTCGAATACCAAATATCTGGATTGTCATGATTAAGCTTGCATCGTTGTCTAACTTCTTCGATAGAAAAAACTTTTTTCAATGTAGTTTCTAAAAATTTTTGATATTTTTCGATGTCTGATTGATTGGTAACAAGTTTTAACATTTTTCATTTCTCCACTAAATTTTTACAAATTTGACGTTAACCTTGTCATGCACAAAATTTGTTTCAACGTATGCACCACTTCAACTAAATCATCCTGACTTACCGTTGCTATTATTTTTCGAAAGTTGAAATACTTAAAGCATCCGCTTCAAAAACTCCCCCGTATAAGATTTTTTATTTTTCGCCACTTGTTCAGGCGTGCCTTTGGCAATAATTTCACCGCCTGCATGACCACCTTCTTGTCCTAAATCAATCAAATAATCACAGTTTTTAATCACATCTAAATTGTGTTCAATCACAAACACCGAATTGCCTTTCTCAACCAAACTATTCAGCACCGAAATCAGCCGTTTCGTGTCATCAAAATGCAACCCAGTCGTCGGTTCATCGAGCATATAAACGACGTGACCACGTTTGCTTTTGCTGAGTTCTTTGGTGATTTTAATGCGTTGACTTTCGCCACCTGATAACGTGGTCGAACTTTGCCCTAATTTGATATAACCCAAACCGACTGCTAAAAGCGTTTGCAGTTTTTTGTTAATCGATGGAATGGCGGCAAAAAATGGCGCGGCTTCAGCAACTTCCATATTCAAAATTTCAGCGATATTTTTGCCTTTGTATAAAACGCTCAAGGTTTCTTTGTTATAGCGTTTGCCGTGACAATCGCTGCATTCAACGTACACATCGGGCAAAAAGTTCATTTCGATTTTCAACACGCCATCGCCTTGGCAAGTTTCACAGCGTCCGCCTTTCACGTTGAACGAAAAACGTCCTTTTTCGTAGCCGCGCATTTTGGCTTCTTGCGTGGCGGCGAAAAGATCGCGGATGTCGTCGAATAATTTGGTGTACGTTGCAGGGTTCGAGCGTGGCGTTTTGCCAATCGGGTCTTGGTCAATAATAATCACATTCTGCACGCAATCTGGCACGGCAATCGAATCGTGTTGCCCGATAAAATCGACTTGTTCGCCGAATTTTTTACGCAGATACGGCATCACGGTTTGGTTAATCAACGTACTTTTCCCCGAACCCGAAACGCCCGTAATGCCACACAAAATACCGAGTGGCAAATCGACATTGACGTTTTTCAAATTGTTTTCGCTCGCGCCACGCACTGAAATAAATGCCACGGGTTCACGGCGTTTTTCAGGCACAGTAATCGTGAGTTCGCCGTTTAAATATCGCCCCGTCAAACTGTTCGGGTTTTTCATAATTTCTTCGGGCGTGCCTTTCGCGGTAACGTGTCCGCCGTAAATTCCCGCACCTGCGCCAATATCAATCACATAATCCGACGCGCGAATTGTGTCCTCGTCATGTTCGACAACAATTAACGTATTTCCTAAATCGCGTAATTTGTGGAGAGTTTCAATCAGTTTCACGTTATCGCGTTGATGAAGTCCGATACTTGGCTCGTCCAAAATATACAAAACGCCCATTAAATTACTGCCAATTTGCGTCGCCAGCCGAATGCGTTGCGCTTCACCGCCTGATAAGGTTTTTGCACTGCGCGACAAGGTTAAATACCCCAGCCCGACATTATTTAAAAAACCTAATCGTTCGTTGATTTCTTTTAACACTTGTTTGGCAATGGTTAAGTCTTTCTCGCTCAATTTTTCAGGTAATTGCAAAAAGAATTGCGCCGCGTTTTCGATGCTCATGTCGGTAACATCGATGATGCTTTTGTTGTCGATTTGCACTGCCAAAACCACGGG
>JAQTOT010000179.1 GCA_028713145.1 Methylococcales bacterium | reverse complement strand
TCAACAAAATAGACGCTGGTGGTGTTTTAGTAATAAACGTAAAACTACGATCACTGTAAACGGTGATCACAACTGGCAAAGGCAAGCCTTTTTCAACATCCTGCGTTTTTGCGTTGAACGCTTTGCAGAATTCCATAATGTTCACACCACGTTGACCTAACGCTGGACCTACTGGTGGACTTGGATTTGCTTCACCTGCTTTGACCTGCAATTTAATGTAGGCGGTAATTTTTTTAGCCATAACTTACTCCATTGTGGGTTAAACGCCTTTTGGCTCCCCTATTAAGACAAAAAATCTCCGACTTAAAAAGTCGAAGATAATGAACAAAAAACTTTATTTAGGTTTTCTCTACCTGATCGAAATTTAATTCGACAGGGGTTGCGCGTCCAAAAATAAGAACGGCGACTTTTAATTTACTTTTTTCGTAAAGCACTTCTTCAATTTCACCGTTGAAGTCTTTGAAAGGACCATCAATAATACGAACCACTTCACCTGCTTCAAATAGCACTTTATGACGCGGCTTGTTAATCCCTTCCTCAACGCGATTCAAAATTGCATTCGCTTCTTTTTCGGTAATTGGCGCAGGACGATCCGAAGTACCGCCAATAAACCCTAACACCTTTGGCGTATCCTTCACCAAATGCCAAGACTCATTGGTCAATTCCATTTGAACTAACACATAACCTGGAAAAAATTTGCGCTCACTTTTGCGCTGTTGCCCCATTTTCATCTCAACGACTTCTTCTGTTGGAATGAGAATCTGACCAAAAAGATCGTCTAAACCTTCGCGTGAAATGCGCTCTTGAAGTGAGAGTTTAACTTTGTTTTCGAAATTAGATTGTGATTGAACGACATACCAGCGTTGCGACATATTACGCCTGCCCCGTCAATAAGCGTACACCCCAAAATAGGAACGTATCGAGTAACCAAAGAACTAAACTAACAATCGAAACCATTGCAAACACTAATAAAGTGGTGCGTGTCGTTTCATCACGAGTTGGCCAAACAATTTTTCTAACTTCGATTTTTGAATCAACGACAAATGCTGTGATCGCATGCCCCCAAGCCGTTGTTGCAAGCATTGCAACCACACCGCCTGAAACTGCTAATAAACCTAAAACACGGTAAATTAACTTTACGTCGGAAAAGTGATAAAACGCCGCAATTCCAGCAATAACAAAGACGACGGAAAAAACTTGTTTGACAACATCAAAAACGTTTGTTGATGCCTCTGCTTGCGTATTCATAAGTGCGGACTTTTAAGATGAACTATGAAAATAAGATGATTTTGTGCTGGCAGGCCAGGAGGGGCTCGAACCCCCAACCAGCGGTTTTGGAGACCGCCATTCTACCAATTGAACTACTGACCTATTCAGACAAACTTTTGATACTACTTAAAGCCACGCCGATTAAGACGTGGCAAAAACTTTTTATTCGATGATTGAAGCTACAACACCCGCACCTACTGTGCGACCGCCTTCACGAATTGCAAAACGCAACCCTTCTTCCATAGCAATTGATGAAATCAATTTAACTTTGACCGAAATGTTGTCACCAGGCATTACCATCTCAACGCCTTCTGGTAATTCTACTGCACCCGTTACGTCTGTTGTTCTGAAGTAGAACTGCGGACGGTAACCGTTAAAGAATGGTGTATGGCGACCACCTTCATCTTTTGACAAGATGTAGATTTCAGAGTTGAAGTAAGAGTGTGGTTTGATTGTGCCTTTGTGTGCTAAAACTTGACCACGTTCAACGTCATCACGTTTTGTGCCACGCAACAATAAACCAACGTTATCGCCTGCTTCACCTTGATCCAACAATTTACGGAACATTTCAACGCCAGTACAAGTTGTGACAACTGTTGGACGAATACCAACGATTTCAACCTCTTGACCAACTTTAATCACACCACGTTCAATACGACCTGTAACAACGGTACCACGACCTGAAATCGAGAACACGTCTTCGATTGGCATTAAGAATGCACCGTCAACAGCACGTTCTGGCAATGGAATATAAGAATCTAACGCTTCAACTAATTTGATAACTGAAGGTGCGCCGATTGGGCTTTCATCACCTTGTAATGCTAACAATGCTGAACCACGAATGATTGGGGTATCGTCGCCTGGGAATTCGTACATATCTAATAACTCACGAATTTCCATTTCAACCAATTCAATTAACTCTTCGTCGTCAACCATATCCGCTTTATTTAAGAAAACAACGATATATGGAACACCAACTTGGCGCGATAACAAAATGTGTTCACGAGTTTGTGGCATTGGACCATCCGCTGCTGAACAAACCAAAATCGCACCGTCCATTTGCGCCGCACCTGTAATCATATTTTTTACATAATCGGCGTGACCTGGGCAGTCAACGTGAGCGTAGTGACGAGTTGTTGATTCATATTCAACGTGTGAAGTCGCAATGGTAATACCACGCGCTCTTTCTTCTGGTGCGTTATCAATTTGATCAAACGCTTTCACTGCACCACCGTGCAATTTAGCCATAACGGTCGTTAACGCCGCTGTCAAAGTCGTTTTACCATGATCAACGTGACCGATAGTGCCTACGTTAACGTGTGGTTTGCTACGCGAAAATTTTTCTTTAGCCATCTTGATAACCTATAATTCTTCAATTTGGAGCTCATAACCAGATTTGAACTGGTGACCTCTTCCTTACCAAGGAAGTGCTCTACCTACTGAGCTATATGAGCTTTACTTAATTTTTAATCTTGGAGCGGGTGATGGGAATCGAACCCACGTGATCAGCTTGGAAGGCTGGAGTTCTACCATTGAACTACACCCGCTTGACATATATTTGGTGGAGGGGGGAGGATTCGAACCTCCGAAGGTAGAACCGGCAGATTTACAGTCTGATCCCTTTGGCCGCTCGGGAACCCCTCCTGAACATCATCACATTATGTTTGACGAAAATAGCTTTGTCAACAAATAACTTTAATTCTTTGCATTTAACCCGTTCATTGCTTTCGAAATATCGCCCATAACAATCTGTTCAAAATAAGGTGTCACGTCATTAAAGGCTTGAAACATACTTTCGACTTCAAATTTATTTGGTACTGACAACACATAATTCGCCACTTGTTGACTTGAATTTGGGCGATCAATGCCGATTCGCAATCGATAAAAATCATTACTATTCAAATGCGCGATAATATCACGCAAACCATTATGACCTGCATGACCACCGCCTTTTTTTAATTTCACCATGCCTGCTTTAAAATCTAATTCATCATGAACAACTAAAATTTCATCAGGATTGATTTTGTAATAACGCGCAACATTACCAACCGATTGTCCGCTACGATTCATAAAATTCATCGGTTTCAACAAACGAATCTGCTGATTTCCTATATTTAAAACAGCGGTTTGACCATTAAAACGCGGTTCATTCAGCCAGCTACCAGAATACAAATAATCCAAAAACAAAAACCCAGCATTATGCCGGGTTTTTTCGTATTCTTGCCCTGGATTCCCCAGACCAACAATTAACTTAATCACAACAAAACTTATTCTTCAGTAGTTGCTTTTGCCGCTTGCATTGAAACAACTGCTACATCGTGATCTGCACCATGTGTCAATTCTACGATTTGTACATTTGCTGGTAATTTCAATTCTGATAAATGAATTGATTGACCAACATCAAGATTTGCCAAATCTATCTCAATGAATTCTGGTAAATATGCAGGCAAGCAGAAAACTTCGACATCTGTTCTTGTGTGTGTTGCAACACCGCCTTTTTTACCGCCAATGCCTGTGTGTTCATTGGTGAAATGCAATGGAACATGAACTTTAATTCGGTCATTCAAATCAATACGCAAGAAATCCAAATGCAAAACGCGAACTTTTGCAGGGTGACGTTGCACACCTTTTAAAATCGCTTTTTCGGTTTTACCGTCAATCGTCAAATCCAAAATATGCGAATAAACTTCTTCATGCGCTAAATGTTTCACAACTTCATTGTGATTAAGCACAATCATTTGTGGTTCGCCGTGTCCATAAACTACAGCAGGTACATTACCGCCGCGACGCGATGCTCTTGCAGCAGTTTTACCTGTGCTTGTGCGACTTTCTGCAACAAATTCAAATACATTAGACATTTTTTAATTACCTTGTGCTTTTTGCACGTTATTTTAGTTTTTAATCCACATACATCGAACTGACAGACTCGCCAGCCGAAATGCGCCTAATTGTTTCCGCGAGCATTTCCGCTACGCTTAATTGTCGAATTTTCCCTAATTCCACTGCTTCTTGACTGAGCGGAATCGTGTCTGTAACAACGAGTTCATCGAGTTCGGAGTGACGTAAATTTGTCATTGCTGCACCCGATAAAACAGGATGCGTACAATAAGCAACAACTTTCAATGCACCGTGCTTTTTCAATGCACTTGCCGCGTGGCAAAGTGTTCCAGCGGTATCGACAATATCATCAACCAGAATACAAGTTCGCCCCGTAACATCGCCGATAATGTGCATGACTTCTGAAACATTCGCTTTTGGACGGCGTTTATCAATAATCGCTAAATCTGCGTCACCTAAACGCTTTGCCAAAGCTCTTGCGCGAACTACACCACCGACATCAGGTGAAACAACAATTAAATTTTCATACTGCTGCCGCCAAATATCGCCGAGTAAAAGCGGTGACGAATAAACATTATCGACGGGAATATCAAAAAAACCTTGAATTTGATCGGCATGTAAATCAATAGTCAAAACGCTATTTGCCCCTGCTTGATCAATCATCTTAGCAACTAATTTTGCACTGATTGAAACTCGCGCCGAGCGTGAGCGTCTATCTTGACGAGCGTAACCATAGTACGGAATAACAGCTGTGATTTTTGCAGCCGAAGCACGCTTCAACGCGTCAATCATCACGAGCAATTCCATCAAATTTTCATTTGTCGGCGAGCAAGTTGGCTGAATAATAAAAATTTCTTTACCGCGAACATTTTCTTCGACTTCAAAGGCAATTTCGCCGTCGCTAAAACGACCGAGCGTTGCCATTCCAAGACGCATATTGAGTTTTTTTACTATGCCTTCTGATAAAGGTAAATTTGCATTTCCAGAAAACACCATAAGATTGGTGTCACTCATAAATACCTCATGAATGTTTTTTAGCGTAGTAGAGAATTGGGTGGGTCGCTAGGATTCGAACCTAGGTATGCGGAGATCAAAACCCCGTGCCTTACCGCTTGGCGACGACCCAATTTTAGTTTTTGCA
>JAQTOT010000019.1 GCA_028713145.1 Methylococcales bacterium | reverse complement strand
CCGTTAGAAAGTGTCGCGGTGGCACGCGCAAGTTGCACGGGCGTGACTTGCAAATAACCTTGTCCAATGCCTGTAATTAACGTTTCACCTGGATACCAGTTTTGCTTTTTTTGCTGTTGTTTCCATTCACGCGAAGGCAATAAGCCTGCTTTTTCGCCGATTAAATCAATACCTGATTTTTCACCAAAGCCAAACTGTTGCAAAAAGCCGTGCAAATTATCAATCCCAATCGTTGACGCAAGGCTGTAAAAATAAACGTCGCAGGATTCCGTAATCGCGTCATTCATATTGACCCAACCGTGACCACCGTGTTTCCAATCGCGGTATTTGTGCGGCACATTCGGCAATTGATAAAAACCTGGGCAATAGGTTTTTTGTTCAAACGTTACCGCGTTATATTCAAGCCCTGCCAAGCCAACAAAGGGTTTTAACGTTGAACCAGGTGGATATAACCCCCGCAAAGCGCGATTATAAAGCGGCTGATTTTCAGACGATTGCAAGGCTTGATAGCTGTCGTAATCAATGCCGACAACAAACGGATTGGGGTCAAAACCTGGGCGACTTGAAAAAACTAACACACCACCTGTTTTCACATCAAGCGCGACAACTGCGCCGTTATAACCTTCGAGTGCATCGTATGCCGTTTTTTGTAAATCAATATCGAGCGTCAAATAGAGATTTGCGCCTGAAATCGCGGGAACAGTGTTGAATGTGTTAATGGCGCGAGATTGCACATTCGTTTCCATTTCGGCATAACCTGTTTTGCCGTGCAACTGCGTTTCGTAAAAACTTTCAATCCCCAATTTACCGACATGACTTGAACCGCGATATTCTGAAAGCGGTAACGTTTTCATTTCTGCCTCATTGATTCGGCTAACGTACCCGACAACGTGAGCAGCTAAATCACTGTAAGGATAATGACGCACAAGGCGTGATTGAATATCAACGCCTGTGAAATAGGGACGTACTACGGCGAATTTTGCAATTTCTTCATCCGTCATACTCAGTAAAAGTGGCGTGCTGATAAAGCGTTTTTGTCGTTTACGTTGTTTATGAAATTGCTCGATTTTCTCATTTGGAATGTTGAGCAATATTTGTAAACGCGCCAGCGTGTCGTCTAAATCAGCAATTTGTTCAGGGATAAGTTCGAGGCTAAACGATTGGGTATTTTCAGCGAGAATTTTGCCGTTACGGTCGTAAATCATGCCGCGTGTTGGCACAAGAGGTTGAATTTTGACACTGTTTTCTTTGGCGAGCGTAGCGTAATGTTCGTGTCCAACAATTTGCAGATAAACCAAGCGAATGCTCAGACCAATCGTCAATACAACCACAATGCAAAACGCGGCAATAATGCGATTGATAAAAAATTGGTTTTCAACAGAGTTATCTTTGAGAGTGTAAAGGCGTTGCATGGGTCAGAAACGTCGAACAAATCGCATAATATGATAAACAAGCGTCCAACAAAAAGTACCGCTTAAAACAGGCAACCAAAAAGTACCGTGTAATTGAGCAGGAGCTTTAAGATTCTCAAACCAAAACAGCAATAATTGCGAAATCAACAGGCAGGCAAACACAAACACGCTTTGCTGAAATTGGGGAAATTGACGTAATTGCCGATGCCAAATCAGCACCATATAAATCACTAGCGAATAAGAAAATGCGTATTGTCCGAATAATCGCCCCATTAAAACGTCAGTCAAAATGCCAAACATCCACGCATAACTAATTCCCACTCGTTCAGGAATGGCTAAACTCCAATAAATCAAAACCAATAACACCCAATCAGGATTAAAGACCGCTAAACTTTCAGGTAACGGCAAAATTCGCAAACACATTGCAAAAATTAACGTTATGAAAATACGCAACACGCTGTGCTGATTATTCATGTGGTTCAGGTGTTTTAATTGCAGGTGTTGATAACTGAATGGGTGCGTTATTTGTCCAAACAATCAATAGTTCTCGATTACGATCCAAATGTGCTTTTGGTGTGGCGGTAATATGGGTAATCGATTTATTGGATGTTTGCGGAAAATCATCGACGACCGCAACGGGATAACCTGCTGGAAATGTGCCGCCCAAACCTGAAGTAATCAACAAATCACCTGCTTGAATATCGGCATTATTGGGTAAATACGGCAAATTCAACTGATTGGCAACGCCACTTCCCACTGCAATGGTGAGCAATCCATTTCGATTAACTTGCACAGGAATCGCGTGATTTGGGTCGGTAATCAGCATAATTTCAGACGTAAAAGGTAGGGCGCGAAAAACTTGCCCCACTACGCCGTTTGAATCTAAAACAGGTTGTTGTTGATGTACACCAAAGCGCGTGCCTTTATTGACGACCATTTTGTGTTCATACGGCGCGAGATTGATTGACAATAATTCCGCAATCAAAACCTGTTCGCCTAATTTGAACGAATTTTCCATCAACGCGCGAAGGCGGATATTTTCTTTTTCGAGAGCTTCAAATTTGAGTAATTGCGTTTGATTTACCAGTTGTTCTTGACGCAATTTATTGTTTTCAGTTTTGAGTGTTTCGTAACTAGTGAGCGTATCGGAAAGTTTTTCAAATAAGCTAGCAGGTAAATCGACGGCATATTTGAGTGAATCGGTTAAAACAGATAGCGTCGCACGCACAGGAAGTAAGCGTTCGCTACGATATTCGGTAATCAATAATGTGACGGATGCAAGAATTGCAATCAACAAACGCATATTGATTGAGGAACCAGTCGCAAATAAGAGTTTAATAACGAACGCCTATGAAATGAGGTAAAACGAAAAAAGGAAATTATTCTAATGAAAACGTTGAAACGCCTTTTTTGTCGAGCATTTCTAAAATCATACCGCCACCACGCGCCACGCATGTTAAAGGGTCGCTAGCAATGTGAACAGGCAAGCCCGTTTCTTCAGCAATTAAACGGTCTAAATCGGTAAGTAACGCGCCGCCGCCTGTTAAATAAATGCCACGATTTGCCACATCTGAACCTAATTCAGGCGGCGTTTGTTCAAGAGCCAATTTCACCGCACCGACAATGCCTGAAAGTGGCTCTTGCAAGGCTTCTAAAATTTCGTTGCTGTTAAGCGTGAAACTGCGCGGCACGCCTTCGGCTAAATTGCGTCCTGTGACTTCCATTTCGCGCATCGTGCTACCTGGATACGCGCTGCCAATTTCTTTTTTAATGTTTTCAGCGGTGGTTTCACCGATTAACGTGCCGTAATTACGTTTCACATAATTCACAATTGCATCGTCAAAACGATCGCCACCGATTCGCACCGAATTGGAATATACAATGCCGTTGATTGAAATAATGGCAACTTCTGACGTGCCTCCGCCAATGTCTAAAACCATCGAACCGCACGCTTCATCAACAGGCAAACCTGCGCCCATTGCCGCAGACATCGGTTCTTCAACCAAATACACTTCTCGTGCGCCTGCCATTGCAGCGGATTCACGAATTGCACGGCGTTCCACTTGCGTTGAACCGCAAGGAACACAAATTAAGATTCGTGGACTGGGACGTAAAAATTTACTTTTATGCACTTTTTCGATGAAAAAGCGCAGCATTCGTTCTGTTACGGCAAAATCAGCAATCACACCATCTTTTAACGGACGAATGGCGGTGATGTTTCCAGGTGTTCTGCCTAGCATTTGTTTGGCTTCGATGCCAACTGCGGCAATAGTTTTTACACCGCGAATTTTGTCTTCTTTAATCGCCACAACAGAAGGTTCATTCAGTACGATTCCCTGTCCTGGGATGTAAATTAGGGTATTTGCAGTGCCTAAATCAATGGACAAATCGTTTGAAAAAAGACCGCGAATTCTCTTGAACATTTCTGGTTGTATCCTGTGTTGCGATAAAAAGTAAGTTGGCAAAATTATAGCACGCGAATTCATTGTGACACACGCGCGTTTTGGTGGATTTAAACCCGTTTTCCACTCCACGCAGGCAAGGCAATTAGCCGTAAATCATAGTGAAAAATAAATGGTCATATCACTTAATTTTCAAAAATAATGCGCGATATACCACACAAGTTAGATTTCACCTCACTAGATGAAATCTAACATATTGAATTTAAACTCTAATTTAAAAAGGCGTAGTTATTGCGACGTAAGCTCGCTACGAATTCATTTTTGTAGCGTTTTTACACAAAACTAACTCTTTAAAGGAGGGCTTTATGCTCAACAATAAAACCACGCCACAGCGGCAAAAGTGCAGGATTGGATTGATTGCGCTTGCACCAATAATGGTGACAATGGCAATTCTGCCGTCGATTTCAAATGCTGCCATCGATACAAAAGCACCAAGTTGTAAAATCCTTTCGCCAAAAACAGGCGTTGTATTGAGTGCAAATCAAAATGTGTCATTTGCCGCACAAGCGACGCTAAAAGATAAAACTGCCAGTCCTTTAACCTACGAATGGGATTTTTCAGGTGGTGTTTTTGGTGAGTTAATTCCCAATTCAAATCCTCCAGCTTACAAACGCCCAGAAGGTTTAAAAACTAACGTGCAATTTGTTCGAGATAATGCGCGTTATGCGGTACATTTTAGCGCAATGGATGCTCAAAATCGCCGTTGTGAATCAACCATTGAAGTTGTGATTGGCACACCGTCAACAGGTTTACCAAATGTGTCGGCGTTGGTAAATGAATCACAAAAAACCGCGCCTAAAGTCGGTAAATCGCTAAATGGCAAAGAAGGCGATGTCGTCGTTTTGCCTTATCCCGAAATGGGAATGCAAGCTCAAACGGATGCGCGTTATCAACAAAATTTGTATAACGCCTCAACACCTGGTTCATACAACACATTGAATGCACAGGTTTATTCAAAAGGTCGTCAACCACAAGTTTTAACTAAAGACGATGTCACACTGCGTTATGCCGCTGCTTCAAATAAAAAAGATTCCGTTGGTAAAGGTTCAATCAATTCCACTAGCCAAAATTTCCCGCTTGGTGCAAAAGGTGAAGCAGCGCCATTTGAAAATGCTTTAATTCAAAAAACGGATATGTGGGAACTCTTAGTTCGTCCTACGACAGACAAACTCACGGCTAATTACAAGGCGAGGAATTGGATTACTTCATTAACGTGGGGCCCCGTCAATAAATCAGATCCAGATAAAGGCATACAAACAGATGTCACAAGTGTTATGCCAGGCATTGAAAATCCGTTTGTGACCAATGCGTTTCAAGATTTTGCTATTTACAACGAGGTAAAACACGCATTCACCGCAAAAAACATTCCTATCACAGACATTGACGACACAGGGCGAGTAAATCCTTATCCGTTAATGCGTGTTCAAGCCATTGACAATAAAACGCAAAAACCAATTGCTAACGCAACGGTCGATGCGGTTGTTTCAGCGGCAAAAGATTTTCACTGTAGTGAATGTCATGAAAAAGGCAAAATTGCGGCAAATCCCGAAGTGGATTTTTCACAGTTCAAGGAAGCCTTCCATTCAAGTCCTGAATACAACAATGGTTATCACTGCAAACTTCTAGCCTGCGACAAAACGAATGCGTTTGCAGTCCCTAAGTTTTACGATGCGGTTGATAAAAACGGTAAGCCAAGCAGCGACTTAGCGGATAGAGAATATGCAGCTGTCAGAAATGCGGGGGCATTACACGATTTTTACGATAATGTTGGTATCAATTATTTCATCGAAAATGGTGGGAAAGACGAAGCCACGGGGGAACATAGCTTAGACATGGTCAATAGTTGCACGGGTTGCCATGCAACGATGATTAACCCAACACAAAAAGGGGGAAGTTTTAATGTCAATCATCCTGGGAAAAAATCGGGCGATATGATGTATTACCCCAGTTTTTCAGAAGCCTTGCATAAATATCACGGCAGACTTCAGTTAGACCCGAAAGATAAAACCAAAGTTTTGCGTCAAAAAACAGGTCGTCCATTGCAATGGGATGATAGCAAAGGCACGAATCCCAATACCTTATTCCCAACCGTTGATGCCAAAGGTAAATCGCTACCAATGGAACAAAGTTGTTTGCGTTGCCATTCTGGGCATCGTGAGCAATCGTATCGTGACCGAATGCTAACCGCTGGCACAACGTGTTCAGATTGTCACGGCAATATGGCGGCAGTGGGTAAAGCTCACGATAAACCTAAAGCAGGACAAGAAGGCGATTCAAAACGTGTTGAATGGTTAGAAGAACCCAATTGCGGTTCGTGTCACATGGGTGATGGCAATTTAGGCAAATCGGGAACAGGAAAAGGCGGCACAAGTGAAGCCTTCAGCGCAGGCGTTATGCGTCGTGCGTTTGATAGCAAAGACCCGTCTGCAACACCTCGCAAACCATTGTTAGATAGATTTGCTGTGCAAGCAAGCAATCCCGTTGAAATTCCAAAAGATGATTGGGTAGATGCAGAATACAGTACGCGCCATAGCGTTTTGACAGTATCCGAGCCACTTTATCGCACCAGCAAAGATGTTCATGGTGATGTGGCGTGTGCCGCGTGTCATGGTGGTTCGCATGAAATTTGGGCAAATCGCAATCCAAACGCCAATGACAATTTAACAGCGATTGAATTGCAAGGTCACTCGGGGACAATTTCAGAATGTAGCGTTTGTCACACCGCTGATGCGTTCAAAAATGGACAAGATTTAGATGCGGGACGATTCCAAAAAAATCTCCAGCCTGATTCAGGTGTTCTCGGTGGTCCGCATAATATGCACCCTGTGAATGATCCAAACTGGTGGAAATCGGCAAAAAATGCGAGAAAGTCAAATGACCACGGTGAGTATACAGGTTGGCATGATATTTATGCCACAACAGCAGGTAAAGACGGTGAGAATCAATGTGCGGCGTGTCATGGCAATGATTTGAAAGGCACACGGTTATCAAAAACACCTGTGGCTAGAACCTTTGATTTTAGTTATCTCGATGCAGAGAAACTGAAATCAATTGGCTTTAAAAGCAGCGTGATTAAAGTCGCCGCGAATACGCAAATCGGTTGTGATACTTGTCACACTATCGAAATTGCGTGCAAAGATTCACCCGCAGGCAACCAATGTGGCGTAGGGTCTGAAAACTTCGTATTTCCGAAAAATCATGACCCTGTTATTACGTCAAAACCTGCTAAATTGACCGCCGTAATGGGTGAAACGACAACGTATCAAGTTCAAGCCACTGATCAAGATGGCGATACATTGAATTATTCATTACCACTAAAATCGGGTCAGTATAACGGCGCAAACTGGACTTTCATCAAAGATGCAAACGGTAAAATACCTAGCGATATGTCGATTAGCAACACGGGTTTAGTGACCATAAATTGGACAGAAACAATGTTTGCTGCTTACAAAAAAGGGCCGTTTATTTTCCCTTATGCCATTAACGTGAGTGACGGCAAAGGCGGTTACGCTGTTCAAAACGTTGAAGTCACACTTGATTGCCCAGCAGGTAAATCGTGGCAATGGAATGGTGGAATGTGGAATTTGACAGCAGGTTCGTGCATGGCGAATAACGATATTTCGTTCACGTCTAAACCTGTTGCAAGTATTGATGCGGGGAAAACCTATAGCTATAAAGCGGTTGCGAAGGACGCAAAAAATCTTCCAATTACTTACAGCTTACTTAATGCCCCAAATAGCATGACGATTGATGCGAAAACAGGCGTTGTGACATGGGCAGCAAGAACGGTTTGGTATGGCGAAACGTTCTACCAAATCAAAGCGACCAATAGCAAAGACGTTTCAACGACGCAACTCGTGACGATAAAAGTCAATGTTGTGCCAGGTGTCGTATTTCCTGTCATTCCAGATGTTACAACAGAGCATACTTGCCCTGATGGTAAAAAATGGGATGCAAGCATGAATATGTGTATGTAGTTTTTTAAATTTCATGCTGTAAAAAGAAGGGAATCTGATGTTTAGATTCCCTTTCTTTTATGTGTTTTTCAAACGTAATTTTTAAACCCGTTTTCCACTCCATGCAGGTAGAACAATTAGCGAGCAAATCACCGTAAAAAATAACCCAATTGAGAGTAATAATCCCATACTTGCCATGCCTTGATGCGCTGTCATCGCTAAACTTGAAAAACTGCAAAGCGTCGTAATCGAACTAAAAATAATCCCGCGTGTTGTACTGCTGTGCAGCAAGTTTTCATTTTCACTTACGTTGAAATGTAGCCTGTGCATAATCAAAATACTGCTATCAATCCCCATTCCCAAAAGAAGCGGTAACGCAATCACATTGGCAAAATTGAATGGATTATCAAGTAATACGTTCGTCGCGCCAGTGAGTAGGGCTGCGAGCATGAGTGGGGCAATTACAATTGCCGTGTGTTTGAAACTGCGATAAATTGCCCAAAGCAACAAGGTAATTGCTAAGAATGCGCTACCAAAGGCTTGCACAAACGCTTTCACCACCGCGCCACCGCCCATTTCATTAGCAATCGGCAAACCTGAAACGCTGTTGTCTACACTTTGAATTTGCGCTACAAATTCTTTCATATTTGCTTCAATATTTTGATCTTTTGCTGGCGTAATTAAGACTTTATAAAACCCATCTTCGCTAACCCAATGCGAGCGAATATCGTCAGAAATATCATTTAATTCAAACGCACTTGCACTCAAACTGGTTCGCAAACGTTCGAGTGTATAAGGCAATAAACCCAAGACATTTTTTTCGAGCTGCGAATAAATTTCAGGCTCACCCGTGTGATTGTTTAAAAACATTTCAACGTGACTTTGCAGTTTTGTTAGCGTTTCAATTGGTGCATTTTTGGTGTTATCAGAAATCGCTTTTTTTAATTGCTCGTTCAGTTTTACCAGTGCGTCACGTTGGTCATGATTTTGCGGCAAGGTGGCATTGAAATTCTCAAGTTGATTGCCGAGCATCAAATTTAAATCTTCCAAAATCGCTAATTTTTCGTCTTGATTTTCGGCAACAAAACTGCTGAGCGTAATCGCTTCGTAAACAGAAGAAAGCGTTTTCATTTTTGCCGCAAGTGCATTTGCGTCATCTAAATTTTTTGCTAAACCTGTGACAGCAAACGGCGAATCATTTTTTGATTTAAGCAAATCTTTAATCGTTGAAACGGATTCACTTTTCGGGTCACGCAAGTTAATCGGATTCGCGTCAAAGGTTAATTTTGTCAGCACGCCACACGCGCCAATGGCGAGTAAAATCGATACGATGCGAATCGCTTTTGAAAAATGAAACGGAAACGTAACGATAAATTGTGGCGCGAATTTTGAGTGAATCGGCTGTGGATGATTCACGGGTAAAATGCAAAACAACGCGGGTAAAACAGTCAGTGAAATCAGCAAGCCAATAAAAATCCCGCCGCCTGAAATAATGCCTAATTCTGAAACGCCTGCGTAATCGGTGGGAATAAATGCCAAAAATCCTAATGCGGTGGTCAACGCACATAAAAACAATGAACCGCCAACGCCTTTTAAACTGTGGTGAATGGCTTCGAGATTTGAATAACCACGCGCTTTGCGTTCACGATAATACAAACAAATATGCACGGCATAATCGACTCCTAAACCAATATAAAGCGTCGCAAAAGCAATCGAAATCACGTTTAAATGTCCAACACTTAACGCGGCAAATCCTGCTGTTAAAATCAAACCCATCATCAAAACGATGTAAGTAATCACCACTAAGCGAAACGAGCGTACACCTATCCATTGCGCCAAAAACACCAAAACTAGTGACATCACGCCCGAAAGCGTCGCGCCATTACTAACCGTTTCAAGTTCTTCATGTTCTAACGCGGTTTCGCCTGTGATTCGCACCCGCACGTTTGGATTTTCAGCCATGATGGTATCGGCAATTTCATGTGCCGCATTTTGTGCCAGCTCAACAGGTAACATTTCGTCAAAATGGACAATGGGTTTTGCGATAATTAAAACGCGCGTTGCCTCTTCACTGAGTTTGTTATTCGCTAGCAAATTTTGCCAAGAAAGGGATTGTGATTTGCCATCGAGTTTCGCTGAAATCGTATTATCAACCGCTTGCAAAAGCGGATTTAAATCCATCGGCAACGTGTTTTGCTTTTCGTTTAACGCTTGTGAAATAACATCAAATAATCCGCCGAGCGAATAGTTTTGCGCTAAAAAACCAATAAATGGTTGTGCGTCGGTTAGTTGCTTTGCAACCGTTTCTAAATCAGGCGTATCCAAATACAACAAGGCTTGCTGACGAAAAAAAGCGTTATCTGTCGGAATGTAGGCAGATGAAAAATGGTCTGTTTTTGACTGAATTAAATTTAACGCATTGGAGGCACTTTGCGCGGCTTCTTCGGGCGAATTGCCATCAATTACAAACAGCGTGGTGTACGCATCTTGTGGAAAGGCGGTGTCAATTTTTCGCTGATTTTGTTGAAACGGCAAATCGGGCGATAGCATTTCGGCTGTATTCGTATTGACGCTTAAATGCCCATAAGTGTAATAACCCGACCCCGCGCAAAGCAGAAGTGCAAAAAAAATAATTAACCAAGGAAAATGAACAATTTGTTGTTCGCACCAATGCGAAAGACGTGAAGAAATGCGGGTTTGTGTCATGACAATGCAATCGAATTTAAAAGCGCGGATTATAGTTGTGAATGCTTAGTAACGTGTAAAAAAATACGGTTATTGTTTTATGACTAAACGCTAGCCATAAAAAAAAGCGTGATTGAAGAATCAATCACGCTTTTTTTCACTAAATTTTTACAACATCAACACACGAAAAATTATTTTACAGAACGTACGTTTGTTGCGGTTAAGCCTTTTGGCCCTTTTTCAACGTCGAATGAAACAGTTTCGTTTTCATTCAATGTTTTAAAGCCTTCGCCTTGGATAACTGAGTGATGAACGAAAACATCTTCGCCACCATCAGAAGGCGCAATAAAACCAAAACCTTTTGTGTTGTTAAACCACTTAACGGTACCTGTTGCCATTTTGAAACTCCTAAATAAAAAAAACACGGTTACACAGAAACCCACAACATTGATAACCAGACAACCTACAACATAGGAATCTCTTAACTCAACAGCTGTTTTCTGACAGCGCGTATTGTAGCTGTTTTTTCGTATATAGGTTATTTTTCTTCATCTATTGAAAATTTATTAGGCAAAGAATCATGAAAATTTTAGTGACAGGTGCAGCGGGATTTATTGGAAATGCGTTGAGTTTACGTTTACTTGAAAGAGGCGATGACGTTATCGGCATCGATAATTTGAATGATTACTACGATATTTCTTTAAAACACGCTCGATTAGCGCGTGTAACGTCTTATAAGAATTTCAAATTTGAAAAAATAAATATCGCTGATCGCGTTGCAATAGAAGCGTTATTTGCCGCCGAAAAATTTGATTGTGTGGTCAATTTAGCCGCGCAAGCTGGCGTGCGTTATTCAATCGAAAATCCGCACGTTTATGCTGAATCGAATTTAATTGGCTTTTTAAACATTTTAGAAGGTTGTCGAAATCAGCAAATCGGACATTTAATTTATGCTTCATCAAGTTCGGTTTATGGCGCAAATGCAAAATTGCCCTTTTCGACAGATGATAAAGTAGATAATCCTGTTTCACTTTACGCCGCAACCAAAAAAGCCAATGAACTTATGGCACACAGTTACAGCCATTTGTATGATTTTGCAACAACGGGTTTGCGCTTTTTTACCGTTTATGGTGAGTGGGGCAGACCTGATATGTCGCCGTTTATTTTTGCACGGCAAATTTTATCAGGGCAGCCGATTAACTTATTTAATTACGGCAAACACAGCCGCGATTTCACTTACATTGACGATATTATCGAAGGCATTTTGTGCGTCATTGATAAACCTGCAAAATCGAAGTATCAAATTTATAACATTGGAAATAGTCAGCCCGTTCAACTGCTCGAATTCGTGGAAACGCTCGAAAAACAGTTGGGTAAAACAGCCGTAAAAAATCTACTGCCGATGCAAGCAGGGGATGTGGAAGATACCTTTGCCGATGTCAGTGACTTAATGCGTGATTTCGATTATTCGCCTAAAACACCTTTAGCTTTAGGCATTGAGCGATTTGCTAACTGGTATAAATCTTATTATGCAATGTAAAAATACTAACGCTACAAATAAGCCCGTTTCGCATTTAGTGGCGGCAACGCTTTTGTTACTCTCAGGATTTGCTGGCATTTCTTATGAAATTTTATATGGGCGAATGCTCGGGAATTTGCTGGGCGATCAATTTGCGGTCTCAGCATCGATTTTAATGACTTTTTTACTCGGAATTGGTTTAGGGGCATTTTTTGCTCATAAATTACACCGATGGCTTTGGCTAATCGAATTAGGCATTGGGCTGTTTAGTTTATTGTTTGTGCAGATTTTCCCGATTTTAGAGCGTGTTCTCTACGAAAGTGAGCGATTTTCACAGTCGTTGGGAAGCAGCATTCTTGTGTGTTCAGCGTTACTCATTATTCCTGCATTTTTAGTGGGATGTAGCGTGCCATTATTTGCCGTACTTTTTTCACGACTTAATGAGGGCAAACATTTTTCATCCGTTTATAGCATTTACAATTTAGGAGCGGCTATCACCGCCTTATTTTTAGAATTTGTGTTAATTCGCATCATTGGAATTGGTGCAAGTTTAGTCTTATTTGCTTTCATAAATATCAGTATAGCCATCTGCTTGCGTTGCTATTTTTACGATGATGCAGTGTCGATGCCTGTAAAAATGCAGCTCACTTTTTCAAAAAAAATGCAATTGGCGTTGATTTTGGCAAGTATTGGGTCTGCAATCTTTCAGTTGTATATGATGAAACTGACGGAATTGTTTTTTGGCCCTTTTCGGGAAAATTTTGCACTTATCTTGGCTGTTATTTTATTGGGCATTGCATTCGGCTCGCATTTATCTACAAAACTTAAAATCAATTTTGCCCAAATTATGCAGCTGAATGTTGCAGGATTGATTTTCTTATCTATTGCTTTGCCTTGGGTTATTTGGCTTTATGCGTATTTTTATGAAATGGCAGCAACGTATCATGTGACGATTGTGTTGTTTAAAATTGCCATTTTACTGATTCTTATGTTGATTCCCGTTGTGACATTTGGTGCCACAATTCCCGTGTTATTGCGAAGTGAGCAGCACGTTGCAAAAGATTCGGGTTATTTGTTGTTTGTATCTGCTTTGGCAAACAGTGTGGGATTTTTGGTAATGGTTTTTGCGCTGCATCCTTATCTTGATTTTGGTGTGCAATTACTCGTCATTATCGTGTTATCAGTGTTTGCGTGGTTAATTTATACGCCATTTAGGGCGGTAAATTTGGCTAAAACGAGCCTGTTTTTGCTTTTTGTAATTGGGTTACATTCGTGGTTTTGGCAAGAAAATTTATTGTATTTAAGTTACACCGCATTTCATTCAACGAAAGAAATGCAAGAAGCCAAAACGTCGATTAAAAAATTAGAAAGTTTTAAAGGCAATCAGGATATTTTCGCGATTAACGAAATTGATGGAACGGCTTATTTTTTTATCAACGGATACATTAGTTTTCCGCTCAATAGCTATCACGAAAAAATGGTTGGCTTGCTTTCGGCGATGTTTTCACCCAAAACCGATGATGCGTTAGTTTTGGGTTTAGGAAGTGGTTCAACCGCTTCTGTTATTGGTTTAACGTTTGATTCAACCGATGCCGTCGAAATCAATCCGTTAGTGCGTGACAATTTGTATCGTTTGAAAGAATGGAATTTTGATATGGCACACAATCAACGTGTCAATTTCATTGTCGATGATGCGATTCATTTCGTACATTCCACGTCTAAAACGTATTCTCTCATTTTAAATACAGTGACTTCACCGCTGTATTTTAGTTCGTCCAAACTCTACACCGATGATTTTTATAAAATAATCAAAACACATTTAAAACCTGCTGGAATTTATGCAACATGGATAGATTCACGCATTGGTGATAAAGGCTTTGATATTATTCTCAAAACGTTGCAGCAATCGTTCAATGAATGCGCGATGCTCTACATCAAAAGTGCCTATTTTTTACTGTTATGTGGTGACGAACCGATTGTTTACTCACAACAAAATCTACAAAACCGCGCTCCACAAGTATGGGAAGAGTTGACGCAAAAATACGGATTACTTCCTGATTTAATGCCCTATAACTTACTGACCACGCACGCTTTTAATCTGCTAAATAATCCTGCTGTCAATGTGAATAGCTTAGATTTTCCCGTATTGGAATACGAAATGGCGAGTCTTATCAGTGGTTCAAATTGGAATAATGTAAAAAATAATGTCGCCGCACAAATGAATATCGATGAAATAAAACAAGGACTGGTTAATCATTATGTTCAGTGGAATGCGTTTAATTTAGTGGTCAATGCCGAAAAAATCTTAAACGAAAAATATATTACGAAACGTTGGCGACGCTTGCTCGAACAAAGCGGTGATGCCTTCGATGTCAATCATGATGAAGCAGAATTATTTTACTATCAACAACTCGCGAAAATAGCCCAAAGCTCGCTTGCATATCAAAAATACGGCGCACAATTTATGAAACGTGGTCGTTATGTACTCGCCATTGAACAGTTTGATAATGCACTTAGACTTGACAAACAAAGTGTAAAGGTTTACTTAGGCAAAGGTGTTTGCTATGAACATCTTGGCGATGATGTGCAAGCCATAGAAAACTATCTGAAGGTGTTGAGTTTCGAGCCAAATAATACAGAAACAGTGCAGCGTTTGGGGCGAATTTACAGGGACACCTATTATTTCCGCGACTTGAAAATGAGGTGAGAAATGAGCTTTAGAAAAAAATCATTAGTTTTAAGTATTGGGTTGTCACTTCCTTTGGTAGCCCAAAATTTTGCGACCGCCGCTGTTTGGCAAAGTTCAGTTGGGGCGATTCCAAGCTCTTCGATTGTAGATGGGAAAGTTGCTATTTGTCATGCAACAGGCAGTGCATCAAATCCTTTTACCAAAATAGAAATTTCACTCAGTGGATTAAATGGACATGACGGTCATCCACAAGACGAGTTTTTGAATGTGGTATCGAATCTGTGTGGTACGACGGGACTTTCTCCTGATATAGATGGCAATGACACAACATCTTCGGGATCAACATCGAAAGATTCTAAGCCTGAAGAATCGAAAGAATCCAAAGACTCTAAAGAAGCAAAAGATTCTAAGCCTGAAGATAAAAAAACTACAAACTGTCAACCCGCATCAAACGACACAAAGTCTGATGACAACAAAGACACAAAGTCTGGTGATAACAAAGACACGAAGTCTGGTGAAAACAAAGACACAAAGTCTGGTGAAAACAAAGACACAAAGTCTGATGACAACAAAGACACAAAGTCTGATGACAACAAAGACACAAAGTCTGATGATAACAAAGACACAAAGTCTGATGTCGCAACAGAATGCTTACAACCCACGGTGAATACAATCACGACATCCAATCCAAAACCAACCATTACAGGAACGGTAGGTCAGTTAGCACTCACTGGAACGGAAACATTCACGGTAAAAGTGAGTAATGCACAACATTTGAATGACATTTCAGGAATTTTACAAAAAGACGGCTTAAATTGGACGTACACCGTTTTAACTGAATTGAATAAAGGAACTTACAATGTCGATGCAGTAAGAAATAACACCATTAAGGATAAAACCGACGGTGAATTGATTTTTAATGAAGATGTCAAAATTGATATTTGTGAAAATGGTGCAAATATCCAGATTGATCCAAAAGAATTTCAAAATAAAGCAGAAGGCAAAAATCATTATTTGGGGAAATGCAAAGACAGTAATACGCCTATTTGCACTAATCCGCCAACAAACACAGTGCCTGTAGGCTGCATAGCACCACTACCAACTAAAGAAGATGCGTTGCCAAACCAACCAGCTGCAAAAGTGAATGAAGCCATCAATGTCTCAGGGTTGCAGTATTGCGAAGATGGCGGCGTGCTAAGTGATACCTCTGCAACAGGCGTGACCATTAAGCGTGCCACGATTAAAAATGCTACAACCCAAAATGGTACAGTTGATTTATTTTTGATGCCTGTCAAAGTGAAATACGGTGTGAAAGTAAAAGAAATTGGTACGATGAGTATTGGTACGGTAGTTTTGCCTGTAGGTAATGTGGCAACAGGTGTGACGTTAACAGGTGTGACGCTTGAAGATGCCTATTTAGATACGGATGTTGATTTTGTTGATGGTTTTGGAAATTTGGTTGCTGGAGGAACACACATTAAAGTCACGGGTGGTGTGACTAATCCCACCACAACCAAAAATGATGGCTCCATAACTCGCGCCACAATTACCAATGGCATGATTATCGCTGGCAATGACGCTCAAGGTAATCCCGTTCGAGGAAGTGTCACCACAGGAACGTATGCTAGTGATATTGTACATAACGCCTCCGTTGTCACTAAAGGCAGAAGAACGCACGGAACATTGGTTGATGCAACAATTCAAAATGCAAAGACGACAACCGTTGACGGCGTTACAGTGATTAGCGCAGGAACAGTCACAGCAGGGCAAATTCAAAATCCAGCGACATTTGGAACGGTTGAAAATGCAACTCTCACGAATGCAACGCTTTCAAGCTCAAATCACTGTTTTTCAAGTGGCACTGTCGGTTTAAAAGGCCAGTTGAATTGGAAGGAGGTTGTGAAGTAATAAATTTGCCTGAAAATTGAATGAACGCGTTAATTCATAGATAATTGCCGCGTTTTCAACTCTTTAAAATTACCAGAGACTCATGCAAATTACCTTGCTTAAAGCAAAATTACACCGTGCAACGGTGACGAATTCAGAACTTGGATACGAGGGTTCATGCGCGATTGATAGCGATTTTCTTGAACTTGCTGGAATTCGTGAATATGAACAAATCCAAATTTACAATGTCAATAACGGCGCACGTTTCACCACTTATGCCATTAAAGCACAAGCGGGTTCAAAAACTTTTTCGGTTAACGGCGCAGCGGCGCGACTTGCGTGTGTGGGTGATTTACTGATTATTTGTACTTACGCACAATACGATGTTCAAGAAGCTCAATCTCATCATCCAAAATTGGTCTATTTTGATAGCCAAAATAATGTGCTACGCACTGCTGACACTATTCCTGTGCAAACTTCCTAAATTGAGCTGACGATGAAATCCTTCAAATCTTTGCACAAAAATGCACTCAAAAATATACATACGCAGCAAAACAAATTTTTAATTGCAAAGATTTTTGCAACGCTTGAACCGCATTGTGAAGAGATCGTCTCTCATTTTTATCGCGCGTTACTCAACAACGCGAGTGCCATTAAATTTTTAAATCATGACACTGTCAAAAATCGATTGCGTTTAACCTTAGCAAAATGGCTCTTGGATTCATTTTCTTTTCAAGAAACAGAAGATGATTTGGAACGTTATTATCAATATCAACGTGAAATCGGTCATATTCATGCGCGAATTGATTTACCAATGAGTTTAGTTGATCACGGTATGGGGCTTATTAAGCGGCAAGTGTTACTTGTTTTGAAAGATTCCTTGCTTGAGCGTGATGAATTAGCAGACGCGATGATTATTGCAATTGAACTGCTAGATTGGTCATTAGCGGTCATTGATGAAAGTTACGAACATGATTTGGTCATTAACGAAAAAAATGCTCAATCGTTAAAAATGCACATTTCGGCGCAAAACTTAGCGTTTGATTATGAGCGGCTTTGTACGTCGCTTTCTGAATGGATGCGAAATTTACTGTTGCTCATTGCTCAAAATAAATACGATGCAAGTATGCAGTCAACGATTCGGCACTCAAATTTTGGTTTGTGGATTTCACACAAAGCACATTTATTTTTAGCAGGTAGACCTGAATTAGCGGTTTTAGTGACACTTGTTGATTGCATTGATGAAGAAATGCGGCATTTAGCCACTTATTCGCGTCAACAAAATAGTCTCGAAATTGAGCAAACATTGCAGCGTTTGAATGAATGTATTTCAAAATCCATTTGGGTGCTTGGCAATATCGCTAAAGATATGATTGAAGAAGAAAATGGACGTGACCCGCTCACGCATTTATTTAATCGTCGTTATTTAGAAACCGTCATGCGCCATGAAACGGGTTACAGTTTGGAAAATGGCATTTTGTTTGGCGCAGTCATGATTGACATTGACCATTTTAAACGCATTAACGATATGCACGGTCATGACAATGGCGATAAAGTTTTGGAGCAATTAGCTGAACTTTTAAGTCGGCAAGTTCGTGCAGGAGACTTTATATTTCGACTCGGCGGTGAAGAATTTTTGATTATTCTTGCTGATGTAAATCTTGCTGTAGTGCAACGTGTCGCCGAAAAAATTCGCGTTGTCATTGCAAATAACTCCTTCAAATTAAGTGACAATAAAACAGTGGGTATTACGGTAAGTATTGGCACCGCAATTCATGATCGTCATCCTGATTTTAATCGCACCTTAAAACTTGCCGATGACGCGCTCTATATTGCCAAAGATGAAGGACGTAATCGCATCGTTGCCGCGCAACAATCACCAATGACTTATGGTTCAATCATTTAGCTTTCATGCCGACACAAATTTTTTTAGCCGATAGTCAGGCAACCGAGCAATTTGGCGCACGTCTGTTTACATGTCTGCCACAAAAAGCGTTAATTTTTCTGGAAGGTGATTTAGGCGCAGGTAAAACAACCTTTGTGCGAGGGTTTTTGCGTGCAGCGGGTGTGACGGGGGCAATTAAAAGCCCGACTTACGCGCTGGTTGAAGAATATGAAATAAGTCAGCACAAAATTTTTCATTTTGATTTGTATCGCCTTGCAGAACCTGACGAATTAGAGTGGATTGGCATTGATGATTATTTAAATCAGGATGCGCTATGTTTTGTTGAATGGGCAGAAAAAGGTGCAGGAATTTTGCCGCCAGCAGACATTGTCATTTCGCTATCACAAAAAGAAGATGGGCGATTACTCAAAATTGATTATAAAAATAACCTTATAACCCTATGAAAAAACAATAACATACTGCTATAATCTAAACCATATTATTACTATGTGAGTTCTGGTATGCGTCGTTATTGGAAATTATTGATTATTTTACTAAGTTTGCATTGTTTGATTTCATTGGCTTACGCTGAAGATATTTTGCATGTAAATTCGCTACGTTATTGGAGTACGCCTGATCAATCACGCATCACGTTTGATGTGAGTAGTTCGGCAAATCAAAATAAAGTGCAATTTTTCGATAATCCCGCACGACTTGTTATCGATTTACCTAACGCTGTAGCGGCAAAAGATTTAGCCCAGCCATCCGTTTCTCATCCATTATTTTCAAGTATTCGTGTCGGTATAAGAAATGGCACCGATTTGCGAATGGTCATTGATTTAAAAAAGCCGCTTTCCACGAAAACAACAACTTTACACACTGACGCACTGGGTAATAATCGTTTTGTTGTTGAATTATTAGACAAAGGGCTTGCTACGCAATCAATCGCAAAAATTGAACCGAAAACAATTGAACCGAAAACTGAACTAAAAATTGAAGCAAAACCAATAGATAAAACCGCTCTCATTCAAACAAATCCCGTCGTTGAAAAAATCTCCCCTAAAGTTGCCATTGTTGAAAAAACTTCTCCTGTCGTTGATGTTAAAAAAACAGAAAAAAAATCGTCTGTTAAAAACACCGAAATTGCCAAAAACCAAACTGTGAAACCCTTTGTTGTTGCTATTGACGCTGGACACGGTGGTAATGATTCAGGCGCACAAGGCTCTGGTGGAACGTATGAAAAAGATGTGGTGTTCTCAATTGCGAAAAAATTAGAAGCTCTCGTGAATGCACAAAAAGGTATGCAGGCCGTCATGGTTCGCCAAGGTGATTATTATGTTGGTTTACGCAAACGCATGGATATTGCAAGAGCGGCGAAAGCCGATGTTTTCATTTCAATTCACGCGGACTCAATTAAAGACACCGCCGTGCGTGGCGCGTCGGTTTATGCGTTGTCAACCAGTGGTGCGTCGAGTGAATCGGCTTATTGGCGAGCGCATAGCGAAAATGCTGCCGATTTAGTCGAAGGCGAGCAGCTCAACGATGAAGAAAATGGTTTGACGAACGTGTTACTGGATTTGTCGCAAAGCGCGACGCAAGAGGCGAGCGTTTTACTAGCCAATAAAGTATTACGCAATTTTGAAAGTGTGGCGCAATTACATTTTGAATCGGTGCAAAAAGCAGGTTTTGCGGTGTTGAAATCCCCTGAGATTCCGTCGATTTTGGTGGAAACTGCTTTCATTTCAAATCACGAAGAAGAAATGAAACTGGTCAATTCGGGACATCAGTTAAAAATTGCCACCGCTATTTTGAAAGGCGTTCATGGTTACATGAAACAACCTAAAAATGAACAACAGCGCATAGCTGCGTTATAAAAAAGTTCGACAAATCAAGCAAGGCGCGACAAAATCGCGCCTTTTTTATGCGTGAAATAAACGGGAGAGAAAATGCGTTTTTGGTTAATGAAATCTGAACCAGAGGTATTTAGTATTGATGATTTGGCACAACGTCCAAATCAAATTGAACCTTGGGAAGGCGTGAGAAATTACCAAGCGCGAAATTTTATGCGTGAAATGGAGCAGGACGATTTTGCTTTTTTTTACCATTCAAACTGCAAAGATGCGGGCATTGTTGGTGTGATGAGAATTGCGAAAACCGCTTATGTTGACGACAGTGCATTGGATAAAAATAGCGCGTATTTTGACCCGAAAAGTACGCTCGAAAATCCGCGTTGGTGGCGAGTTGATGTGCAACTCGTCGAAAAATTTGCTCGAACCATTACATTACATGAATTAAAAACTAAAACCGAATTAGCAAATTTTCAACTGGTGCAACGCGGGAATCGGTTATCGATTTTGCCCGTGACGCAAACGCAGTGGGATTACATTCAATCATTACAATAACAATAAAAAAAAGGGGGACGGATGTTCACAGGAATTATTTTGGCAGTGGGGAAAATAACCGCTATTACGCCGCATGGTGGCGATGTGCGTTTAAAAATTCATACAGGAAAATTACCACTTTCTGACGCACAATTAGGTGACAGCATTGCGGTAAATGGCGTGTGTTTAACAGCAGTTGAACTCGGACACGATTATTTTGTCGCCGACGTGTCAAATGAAACGCTGGCAAATACTTGTCTTGCTCACGCACAAGTCGGAACGCCAGTAAATTTAGAACTCGCGTTAACACCGACAACGCGCTTAGGTGGGCATATTGTCAGTGGTCATGTTGATGGTGTTGGCACCATTATCGATAAAAAAAATGATGGGCGTTCAATTCGTTTCACGGTGCAAGCTCCCGATAATTTAGCGAAATATATCGCGCAAAAAGGCTCGATTTGTATTAACGGTATTAGTTTGACGGTTAATAGCGTCGATGGTGCGAAATTCGGCATTAACATCGTGCCGCATACACTCAAAGAAACGACTTTAAACGAGGCAACGATAGGCACAAAAGTAAATTTAGAAGTTGATGTGCTAGCGCGTTATATGGAACGGCTCATGAAAGGGGACGCGGCAGCAAAATCATGTCCTGCGGTGACGATGGAATTGTTACAAAACAGTGGCTTTTTAGGGCAATAATTGCCTGATATTTTTTCATTTAAAAAAACAAAAATAAAAACAAAAAAGAGGGGGAGAAATGCTAAGTGAAAAAGGTTTTTTACGGGAGTTTTTACACTTAAGTTTGCCGTTTTGGCAATCCGAAAATAAAACAGAAATTCAACGTTTAACTTTGGCGTTATTTGGTTTGACGGTGTTGCAAATTGTGATTGCCGTTGTGATTACCGAATGGAGTGCTAATTTATTTAACGCACTTGAAAATCGCTCCATGTCAGGTGTTTGGACGCAAGTTGGACTGATTATTTTGATTTTTATTGGCAATATCGCCGTCACCGTGACGCATTTCAAAATCAAACGAAAATTACAGCTTGATTGGCGCGATTGGCTTACCACAAAGTTAATTGCACAATGGATGAATGACGGGCGACATTATTTAGTAACGCATATTCAGCAAAATCAAAATGCTTATAACAATCCAGATGGGCGAATTGCCGAAGACGTACGAATTGCGACCGAATCAGCTATTGATTTAGCGCATTCGTTGATTTTCTGTTCGTTACTGTTAATCAGCTTCACTAAAATTTTGTGGTCATTATCGGGTGTTGTGACGCTCAATTTAGGTTTTTTTGAAATGCCTATTTACGGGCATTTAGTTTGGTTGGCGTTATTTTATGCAGCGGGAGCATCCGTTTTAGGCTGGTGGATTGGAAAACCATTAACACAAGCAACTGATGGACGGCAAACCGTTGAAGCGAATTTTCGTTTTGGTTTGGTGAATGCACGGGAAAACTCGCTCGCTATTTCGTTAGTTCACGGCGAACACACGGAACAAAATCGTTTTTATAGCTTGTTTGCAGATATTATCGAGGCGTGGCACCGTCAAACTAATGCGTGGTCGCATATTTTAATGTTCACTTCTGGGCATTCAGTATTACTTATGGCATTTCCCATTTTAGTATCTTCGCCTCGTTTTGTTTTGGGCAGTATTACGCTCGGTGGCTTGATGCAATCGGCGCAAGCCTTTCAGCAAATGACTTCTGCGCTTTCTTGGCCTGTTGATAACATGGCAAAAATTGCCGAGTGGCGTGCATCTGTTGAGCGCGTTTTAGGTTTAGTGCATTCGCTTGATAAGTTAGAAATGGAAATTGCAAATCGTGATCCGCATCGTATTCAGCGCGTTAAAACAGATAAAAATGTTTTGAAATTGCGTAAGTTATGTGTTGTTCGTTTAGATGGTGTTGTGTGCGTTGATAAACTTGATATTCAAATCAAAGCGGGTGAGCGAATTTTAGTCACGGGTAATGCGTTCACAGTGTCGAAACTATTTAAAGCCATTGTCGGTTTTTGGCCTTGGGGTGAAGGACTCATTGAATTACCTGCTGACGATGTCTGTTTTGTGCCACCACGTCCGTATTTACCG
>JAQTOT010000178.1 GCA_028713145.1 Methylococcales bacterium | reverse complement strand
TGAGTAATTGCGAAATAATCGCGCCCATGCCGCCTGCGGCGTGGAAGTGATTTACGTCCGCTGAACCGTTTGGATAAACTTTTGCAAGCAATGGAATCACTTTTGATAAACGATCAAAATCGTCCCAATTCAAGTTAATGCCAGAAGCTCGCGCAATCGCGATTAAGTGCATGGTGTGATTGGTTGAACCACCTGTGGCTAGCAATCCAATTACCGCATTTACAATCGCTTTTTCGTCAACAACGTAAGCAAGCGGACGATAATCGTCACCTAAATCGGTAAATTTCAAAATTTGACGTGCAGCTTCTTTGGTGAGTTCATCACGCAACGGCGTGTAAGGATTCACAAAAGAACTACCTGGTAAATGCAACCCTAACATTTCCATCATCATTTGATTGGTATTCGCTGTGCCGTAGAAGGTACACGTTCCTGCACTGTGATACGAGGCAGATTCCGCCGCGAGCAATTCTTCACGCCCAATTTTACCCAACGCATATTGTTGACGTGCTTCTGATTTTTCTTTGTTGGTAATGCCACTAGGCATAGGACCTGCGGGAACAAAAATCGCGGGTAAATGCCCAAAACTTAACGCACCAATTAGCAATCCTGGAACGATTTTGTCGCACACACCTAAATACAAACCGCCGTCGAACATATTGTGACTCATTCCGATTGCGGTGGTCATCGCAATTAAATCGCGACTGAAAAGCGACAATTCCATGCCTGCTTGACCTTGAGTAATCCCGTCACACATCGCAGGAACGCCCGCTGCAACTTGTGCTACGCCGCCAGCTTCGTGAATTGCCGCTTTGATCAAATCAGGATAATCTTTATAAGGCTGATGTGCTGAAAGCATATCGTTGTAAGACGTGATAATGGCGATATTTGGCTTTTCTTCGGCAGTTAAATCCGCTTTATCCGACGAATTACATGCCGCAAAGCCATGTGCTAAATTTGCACAGCCCATGCCCGCACGTTGTGGTTTTTTCTTTGAATAAGTATCGACGTGTTTCAAATACGCAGAGCGCGTAACGTGACTGCGTTCGATAATCTCATTGGTGACATTCTCAATAATTGGATTCATTTTATTTTCCTATGTAGTTTTTTATTATTTTAATGGTGCATTTCACGTCAAAAATCAGTTTCACGGATTTGATGATGCACTTGTTGCTTGCATTCTCGCGCCAATTCCCGTTGGTGTCACAAGTCCTGTTGCAATCGAAATTATCACGAAAATAAATAGCACGACAGACAACGCAATCCGTACGGTTAAGGCTTTGACTGTTTTTTGCGAATTTTCTGGGTCTTTATGTTTTACTAAGTGAAATAACGCTGTGCCTAAACTAGTGATAATAATGATAAATGCAACGATAATTAACGATTTGATAAACATACAACACGTCTCAAGAAAAGCGAAAATGCTATTTTCGATGATTTTGCAACGACAATACAACTTTAAAGGCGACAAATGAACATAAAATTACGGTGGCTGTTTGCTTATTTAGGGTTATTTACCTTATTTTTGAGCCTAGGCGCGTGGCAAATTAACCGTGCAAATCAAAAACAAGATTTTTTAGACATGGAAGCCAAACGAGTTAATGAAAAAGTCGAATTAACGGTTCAAACACCTGATGATGCGGCGCCGTTGCGCTATAAACCTGCAACCGTTGTCGGACATTTTGAAACGTCAACACAGTTTTTACTCGATAATCAAATTGATTCAGGCAAAGCAGGTTATTTTGTTTTCACACCATTTAAAATTCAAAACAGCAATAAAGCGATTTTGATCAATCGTGGCTGGATTCCGCTAGTTGAACCGCGTGCAACGTTGCCAAATGTCGATTTTCAAGCTGAAAATGAAACGGTTTTAACGGGTAGAATTAACACCTTTCCAAGTATTGGTTTGAAATTAAAGGGCGCAAATCAACCGACAAAGACAAATCCTGCGGTTGTCGGTGTAATTGATACGCAAGTTTTAGCGCAGCAACTCGGTGATGAATTATTCAGCTTTCAATTTGAACTTGATGCGGCGGCACCAAATGGTTTTAAACGCGAATGGGCTGTTGCGAAAATCATGCAACCTGAGCAACATTTAGCGTATGCCATGCAATGGTTTGGTTTAGCATTGCTCTTAACCGTCATTTTTTATTTTGTAGCCTTGAAGAAAGAACCACAAAAATGAATGTTTTAACTCAATACATCGTCAAAGAAATCTTAAAAGGCTCGTTTATCGCCCTGATTTTGTTATTGACGTTATTCAATTTGTTCACGCTTGCCGACGAATTAAAAGACATTGGCAAAGGCAGTTACGATTTGCCTGCTATTTTTACTTATCTTGCCCTCACCTCGCCGCGTGTTTGCTACGAATTAGTGCCAGCGAGTGCATTGCTGGGTAGTTTGTTTGTGTTAGGTTCGATGGGAAATAACCGCGAATTGATTGCCATGCGAGCCGCAGGCGTTTCAGTTTTAGGCATTATTCAATCCGTTTTAGTCGCGGGGGCAATTTTGGCAACGTTTGCGATTGGAATGGGCGAATTGATTGCACCAACCGCTGAAACGTCCGCGCAAATGCTGCGTGCTACCGCCCAAAATCAACAATTGGTTTCCAATGCACGTTACGGTTTGTGGCTGCGTGAAGGCGATAAATTTATCAATGTTCGCAAACTCGAACCGAATGGCGAATTAGCAGACGTTAGCATTTACGAACTGAATAATGACACACATTTAAAAAGCGTGACGCACGCGGATAAAGCTATTTATTTAGAAAATGAACAATGGCGTTTAGAAAACCTAGCGCAATCACATATTTCAATCGAAAAAATGCAGGCGAATACCCAAACACAGCAAATGTGGCAAACCAAAATTGCGCCTGATTTGGTCAAAATTGCGGTGGTGAATCCTGATAATTTGTCGTTACTTGATTTAGCGCAATACATTCAATTTTTGAAAAGTAATCAGCAAAAATCGCAAACTTTTGAACTCGCATTCTGGGGGCGTGTTGTGAATCCCTTTGTCACGTTTGTGATGTTGCTCGTTGCCACGCCGTTTGTGATTGGTGTGAAACGTGGCGTAAATGTCGGCAGCCGTATGATGATTGGCATTGTGATTGGGATGAGTTTTAACATTTTGGATAAAATTTTCGGACACGTTGGACTGATTTACGATTTCAATCCGTTTTTAGTGACCATTTTGCCGAGTTTGATTGTGAGCAGTGTCAGCATTTACGCGCTCAAAAAGGTGACGGTCAGTGCGTAATTTTTACTTTTTTCTGATTTTACTTTTTTTACCGATTTCGATTTTCGCAAAAGAATCACTTGTGAAACCAAAACCTGCTTTGCAGCGTGTTTTATACATTGGTGATTCGCATTCAGTCGGAATTTTTGGGCATTCGATGACCACGTTAATACAGGATGCGTTGTCAAAACATGTTGCGTTAATGGCGGTTGCAAGTTGCGGTAGCGAGCCACGGTGGTGGTTGGATGGAAAAACCACCAGTTGCGGACTTCGCACGCTTTATCCAAATGGTTTTGACGATGAAACTCACAAAGCACAAACGCCTAAAATTGCCGAATTACTCAACATTGCAAAACCCAAAATCACGATTGTGCAACTGGGATCAAACCTTGTTTTAATGGGCAACGAAGAGCGTGAAAAATCAACCGATACCATGATGGATTTAATTGAAAAAAAAGGCGGACAATGCGTGTGGATTAGTGCGCCCGATTCTCGCAAATTCAGTGCTGCTGAAATTGGTAACGTTTATGAATTACTGAAAAAATTAGCGAAAAAACATCATTGCAAGTTAATCGACAGTCGAAAATACACAAAATATCCCGCTGGTGGTGACGGTTTGCATTATGGCGGCAAAGACGGTGCGCCAATTGCGAAGTATTGGGCAGAAAAAGTTTTTGTGAATGCCGTAAAACCTGAATTGGCAAAAAATTTCACGTTAGCGCAAAAATCGCCCGTAAAATTAGAACCTAAAATTGAACGCCCAAAGCAAATTCAATCTAAAAAAAGAGAAGCAAAACAAAAAACTCACATCCAACCTCCACGCGCAAAAACTTATGCCGACAAAAAAAGAAAATAATTATTTGCATTTTTTAGATGGTTTGCGAGCAGTTGCTATTTTAGCGGTGCTGGCATTTCATTTTGATAATACTTGGCTTTCAGGCGGCTTTTTAGGGGTTGAGATTTTCTTTGTGATTAGCGGTTTTATCATCACAAAATTGCTGCTCGCGGAATGGCAAAAAACAGGCAAAATTGATTTAAAACGTTTTTGGCTGCGAAGATTTCGCCGTTTAATTCCTGCCGCATTTACCGTGATGTTAGCGACATGGATTTGCGTATTGCTGTGGTTTCCCGAAGAAATTAACCAAGTTTTTGAAGACCTCATTTACGGTTTAACTTTTACCAATAATTGGAATTACATTGTCAATGAACGCTCGTATTTTGAATTGATTAGCAGACCGCGTTTGTTTGAACATTTATGGTCGCTGGGCGTGGAATTTCAGTTTTATGTTTTTTGGGCGTTACTTTGCACGGTTTTATTTCGCTTAAAAAAATCCATGTCGATTAGCATCATTGCACTTTCTACCTTTGCATCAACGTGTTTAATGGCGACGCTTTTTAATCCTGAAATCGACCCATCACGGATTTATTTTGGTACCGATACACGAATTAGCGCGTTGCTCATTGGAAGTATTGTGGCAATTTCAGTTCGTGAAAATGACGAACCGTTAACATCTACAAATCACCTTTTGCTAAATTTTGTCACGTTTATCGGCGTAATCGGTTTGGCGAGTTTCTGTTTGTTTACAACTTCATCAGACGCATTTTTATTTCAAGGTGGATTTTTAGCCGTTTCAATTTTAACGGCGAGCGTGATTGCAAGTTGTTTGCAGCTTTCAACACAACAAACTATCACTCCGATTTTGTGGTTACTCAGCAGTGCGCCACTACGTTTTATTGGTCTTCGCGCTTACGGGCTGTATTTGTGGCATTGGGCGATTTTTGCACTTACCCAGCCCTTTGTTGACGTGCCTTTTGAAGGGCTTACATTGTTATTTTTTCGCTTAGGGTTAACGCTTATGTTTTCTGAAATCACGTTTCAATTTATCGAAAAACCCATTCGCAACGGCAACTTGGAACGCTTTTTTGCCCAGCAAAAATCATTTGCGTTGTGGATGTTTGCAGGTTCCATGAGTTTGGCAGGCTGTTCGGGCTTGATGATTCCACAGAAAAAAAACTCGAAACTACGCCGCAATATGTCATTAACGAAGCGATAAATGACAAAGCTGCGAGTTTAAATGAAGGT
>JAQTOT010000018.1 GCA_028713145.1 Methylococcales bacterium | reverse complement strand
CACATAAATCTGAACAAATAGTTAATTCGACAATTCACGAAATTTTTAATGATGCTGACTGGCAACAATGGGGAAGTTTAAATAACTTGCTTCCTACATTGGCAGAAGCAGCACCTAAAACTTTTTTAGATGAAGTTGAAAAAGCATTGAATAGGTCGCCTTGTCCGTTCGCCATACTTTTTTCTCAGGAAAATTGCGATAGTTTTGGAGGTGGAAACTACCTTACGGGTCTGTGGTGGGCGTTGGAAACACTCGCATGGGATAGAGAATTATTAGTTGAAGTGAGTGTCATTTTAGGAAAACTTGCCTCTATTGATCCAGGTGGGAAGTGGTCTAACCGTCCAGCAAATTCACTCACAACGATTTTCCTACCCTGGAAGCCACAGACAATAGCATCTATTGATAAAAGAAAAGCTGCGCTTAATACGTTAAAAAAAGAACAACCAGAAATTGCATGGAAACTTTTACTGAAATTACTACCTAATCAAAGTTCAATGTCTATGGGAACTCAAAAACCTAGTTGGCGCAATACCATTCCAGATGATTGGACTGGCAATGTGTCTGATGAAGAATACTGGATACAGGTTGATTTTTGTGCAGAGTTAGCCGTTTCAATGGCTGTGAATTGCGTTAAAAAACTCAACGAACTAATTCAGCATCTCAATCATTTGCCACAGCCATCCTTTGATAGAATTTTAGAGCATTTATCTTCGCCAACCGTTTTAGAACAGTCGGAAGATGAGCGTTTGCAATTATGGACTGAATTAACTCGCTTCGTTGCAAAACACAAAAGATTTTCCGATTCAGAATGGGCAATTAACGTTGAAAAAAGAACACACCTTGAAACAGTGGTTTCAAAACTAGCTCCAGAAAATTTACTAAATTTACATCGTAGATTGTTTGGTAATGACTATTTTGATTTTTATGAAGAAAATGGCAATTTAGACATAAAGAAACAACAGGCAATAGCGGATATTTTAAATACAGGTGGAATGCCTGATATTTTGAAATTTGTTGAATTAGTTGATGAACCGTATTTTGTTGGTTGTTCGCTTGGTATTATTGCTACGGCTGAAACGGATGTAGCTATACTTCCAGCACTTTTGAAAACCGATAACAGAAAATTCGCTTTATTTGTAAGTGGTTATGTTGGAAGTCGGCACAATACCTCAGGATGGGAATGGGTAGATAATTTAGATAAATCAGGTTGGTCTGATTTTGAAATAGCTCAATATCTAAGCTACTTACCATTTACAAAAGAAACTTGGCATCGTGTAACTGAATGGCTTAAACAATCTGAAAAAGAATACTGGGACAAAGTCCATCCATTTTCATATCAAAAAGAAGACATGAGTTTTGCCATAGATAAATTACTTCAATATGGCAGACCCAGTGTTGCCATAAATTGTTTGTGTAGTAACCTTAGAAATAAAATACTTGATAAATCCCAAAGTATCAAAGCTCTAATGGCTGCCGTATCCTCCAATGAACAAGGATACCCGTTAGATACATGCAGCACTACTACTCTTATAAAAGATTTACAAGATGATTCAGACACCGATTTTGAACAACTTGCAGGTATTGAGTGGGCGTACCTTCCTTTGCTTGATAGACATCATGGTGCATCGCCAAAAACATTAGAAAATAAACTGGCTTCTAATGCAGATTTTTTTAGTGAAGTCATTGCTGTTATTTATCAATCTTCTAAAGAAGAACTCAACAAAGAATTAAGCGAAAAAGAAAAAAACATTGCATCAAACGCATATAAACTTTTGCATCATTGGCAGACACCACCAGGAATGCAACCCAATGGTTTATTTGATGGTCAAGAATTCAAAAAATGGCTTGAACAAGTGCGTAACAACTGTGTTGAATCTGGACATATTGATATTGCTCTTGTTCATGTAGGAAACGTTCTTTTTTATTGCCCACCTGATTCAAATGGATTATGGATAAACGAGGCTGTTGCGGATGAACTTAATGCAGAAGGCGCAGATAAAATGCGAGCTGGTTTTCGCGAGCAAATTTTTAATTCAAGAGGTGTATATACCGTAGACCCAACAGGTGAGGCAGAACGGGAACTAGCAGGAACGTATAGACAAAAAGCAGATGATGTTGAAATCGCAGGTTATCACCGTATTGCAGACACATTAAGAAAGTTATCGGATCATTACAATCGAGAAGCAGAGCGAACTATCGCAGAGTATGCGAATTGAATTTTGATGTAGTAAATTTGTCACGGAGTTGCAGTGTTACTCACATTGAATGTAGTAGATTTTGATTTGGCGAGAATCGCAATGTGTTAATTTTACTGGGAAACATATAAACAAGTCGGCAATTCTGTTTGTGTTCCGACGGTGACTGAATTAGCACCTAAATACTTAACTAACAACTTTTGAATGCAAATGAATCACAGCGAATTACTAAAACCCAGCTTTGAGTTTGATTGCGCCCGAATTGAGCAAAAAATGGCGCGTATTCTCGGTTGCACGCGATTCAATTTAAAGAAGATGAAAAATAATGGATAGTACACACGCTTCGCGTTTAATTGTTTTAGACACCGAAACCACAGGTTTAAGCACCAAAGACGGCAATCGAATTTTAGAAATTGGTTGCGTCGAATTGATTGACCGTCGTTTAACGGGTAACAATTTTCACGTTTATATCAATCCAGAGCGCGACAGCGAAGAAGGCGCGTTACGAGTTCACGGAATTACGACCGAGTTTTTAGCAGACAAACCCATTTTTTCTGAAATCGCACAAACCTTTCTAAATTACATTCACGGCGCAGAGTTAATTATTCACAACGCTCCATTTGACGTGGGATTTTTGAATTATGAATTAGTCGATTTACTTAAACTGCCACCGCTGGAAAGTATTTGTACTATTTTCGATACGCTTGCGGATGCAAAAAAACGTTTTCCTTCGCAACGTAATAATTTAGATGCACTGTGCAAACGCTATGATGTAAATAACACGCACCGCGAATTACACGGCGCGTTGCTTGACGCGCAAATTCTCGCTGACGTTTTCTTGAAAATGACAGGCGGGCAGTTTTCGCTCATGAATGAAAGCGAAAATGCGGCTCAAAATGTTATTGCTTCAACTCAAAACATTGTCCGAACTCTCGCAAATCGTGCTTCATTGCCAATTTTGCGTTGCAGTGACGAAGAATTACTTGCTCACGAAGCCCGTTTAGACACAATTAAAGGCTGTGTGTGGCGTTTATAAACTAATCAATTCAACGGAAAATGAAATGATACGTCGAGCTTTTATCACTCTTTTTGCAACGACTTTTACAAATATTGCTTACGCGGAGTATTCGCTGTACGAGGGCGATTACGGCACATTGTCGGCAGGTTTACAGGTTCAAACAGCTTTTTTTGGCGAAGCCAATAATCAAGCTGGCGGTTCTGCAAAATCTACATTAAGCGATTCTTTTTGGGAACTCAGCGTCAAACCGCATTTCGACGGTTCACTAAATTTGTTTAACGACAGCCAACTTTATGGTGGTTTTAGTTATGTTTATAGCAGTTCGTTAGGTCATGACCCGTCAGGCTATTCGCAAAAAGGCGAACTTTATTTACAAGAAAATGATTACACCGCGTTGGGTAGTTACGATGATTACCATTTTAAAAACAAAACCGAGGACCTTTTCATCGGTTGGAAATCAGGCAAATTGCTCGATGAAGATGAAAAAATCACCGTTGATTTATCAGGCGGAAAACAAAATTTCAAATTAGGTTCAGGATTTTTGATTCATTACGGCGCAGATAATGGCGGAAATCGTGGGGCAGGTTGGATAAATCCCCGTACTGCGTTTAACAATACCTTAATCGGTCGTTTAAACGTCGATGATTTGAAATTTGAAGGGTTTTATTTAGAAACGCGCCCGCTCAATCCTGCTGAAAAAAGAAGTTATCAAGGTGGAAATATCGAATATGCGTATTCTGAAAACACGACTTTCGGCTTGAGTTATATCAATACCCGCAACAATCATTTTTTGCACGATGAAGGCTCGATTGATTTGCTCGGTGAACAAAAACTCGACAACGATACGTTCAACGCCCGATTTGATTTTTCGCCGTTAGAAAATTTCACCATCAACACCGAATACGCTTATCAAATCAACACCGCGCGTACCGTGTCGCCTGACACGTTAGATAAAACAAAAGTCCATGCGTCGGGTGGTTTTGGACAAATCGAATACAAACGTGACGATTTATTTTGGCAACCTGCCATCAGTTACCGTTACGCGATTCAAGACAAAAATTTTGACAGCATGTCACCAGGTTTTTCAACGTGGGGAACATGGTTTCAAGGCGAGATTAACGGTGAGTGGATACTCTACAATTCAAACTTGAGAACGCACGTTGGCAGATTGGTTGTCACCCCCGAAGAAAGTGTGACGCTCAACTTGATTTACTACAATTTCACGTTTGTAAATCCTTCGGCATTAAATCTAACATCCGCGGATTATGGTAACGAAGTGAATTTGCTGGCTGATTGGGAGTTTAGTGACTCAATCAGTTTTTCAGCAGGCATTGAAGCCTTCGTACCTGGTGAAGCGGGCAAACAATACTTAGGCGGCGATGCCAATAAAGTCTGGTTGCAAGGGATGTTATCTGGGTCGTATGAGTTTTAGTTACCTCTTTCAAGGCTTTCGTCATGTCAAAAAACGTCGGTAAAAGCAAAAAAATTGTCAGCCCTCAAAAATACACTATTACCTCGATAACTTACTCGCTTTGTGGGTTATCGATATTAGGTATTTTAATTTTAACGGTGGTCACTTCCATTCAAGTTGGCGGATTTTTGCGCGACGAATTACGGTTAAGAATTGGCGATGTTGCCATGATGATGGCAAAAAAACTCGATGGCGATTTACACAAAAAAATCCAAACCATCGATGACAATAAAACCGAAGAATTTGAAAAGTTAAAGCATGACTTAGGTGAAATGCGTGCAAATGGGACGGAAATTGCCAACGCTTACACCATGCGAAAATTGGACAATGGCGAAGTGGTTTTTATTGTCGATTCGTCTGAAAAAGACCAAAGTGCAACAGGTGAAATTTACTCAAATGAATCTGTTACTGAAGCAATGGGTTCTGCTTTAAATGCTACGCCTGAAACGAATAAATCGTATGTTGAAAACGAACCAAGCAAAGATGATTGGGGCGTTTGGTTATCTGCATTTGCCCCGATTTTTACGTCATCAGGGAAACTCGATGGCATTGTCGGCATCGATGTTTCAGCAAACAGCATTCATAAGCATCAACTTCAATACATTATTACGATTGTTGCCGCATCGCTGATTGTGATTTTAATTACATTGCCGTTTGTGTTTCGGTTGATGAATTTTATTCGTACCATGACCGCTGACCTTGAACGGGCAAACAAAGATTTTCGCCGATTACTCGACAATTCAGGGCAAGGTTTTTTATCGTTTGGTACAGATTTGATTATTGACCACGAATACAGTCTGGCGTGTGAGACGATGCTTGGGCAAATGCCTGTCGGTAAAAATGCGTCGGAAGTTTTTTTTCCTGACGATAAAACCAAAGCAGAGTTGTTCCGCTCAATTATTTCGTCGGTTTTGAGCGAAAAAGACGAATTTGTGCGTGAAAATATGCTTTCTTTGCTACCTGCTGAAATTCAACAAAATGACCTCGTTTTAAAAGCCGAATACAAAATCCTCGAAGAAGGCGAATTCATGGTGATTTTGACGGATATAACGCAAGAAAAACGCATGGCGGAAATGCTTGAAAAAGAGCGTTTGCATCTTGAATTGATTGTGATGGCTGTTTCAGATAGCCGTAATTTTTTCGATACGATTGAAGGTTTCCAAGAGTTTTTAGCGCAATTGCCTAAAGAATTAAGTATCACCACCATGCCTCACGCTTTAGCCAAAATGCTTTACCGTGAAATTCACACTTACAAAGGCTTATTGAGCCAATTCAGTTTCCCAACAACACCAAATTTTTTGCATATTGTCGAAAGTCATTTGTCCGAATTACTCGCGCTCGGTGAGGCACTTACCGCTAAACAAATTGCTGACGTGATTTTGTCCGAAAATTTAAGCAAACCTTTTGAAGATGATTTAGCCATTATTTCCAAAACCTTAGGCGATGACTTTTTGGTAAATGGTGAAAACATCATTTTGACCTGCAACCAAGCATTGCAAATGGAAAAATTAGCTGTACGTCTTTTACGCGGCGAGTCAATTGATACGTCAGTTGCTGAGATTCGCGCTTTATTAAACGAAATCAGCAAATTACGCAAAGTGTCTTTTAGGGATATTTTGATGGGCTTTAATGGTGTTGTTCAGCAAGCCGCAGAGCGTATGGATAAAGAAGTATTGCCAATCATTGTCAAAGGTGGCGCAGATATTTGGATTGACCCGCATAATTATCAAGCCTTTTTGCGTTCTTTAGTTCATGTGTTTAGAAATGCGGTTGCACACGGTATTGAACATCCTGAAGCGCGTTGGGAAGCTGAAAAAGAGGAAGCTGGAAAAATTACTTGTTACGTCGCCATTGTCGAAGACGTGATTAAATTAACTATTACCGATGATGGGGCTGGTATCAATCTTGATTCGTTGCGTGAAAAAATTATCGCCACAGGTATTTATTCGGCAAAGGAAGTACAAGCTCTTTCGAATGATGAAGTGGCGAAATTTATTTTTATGGACAATTTCAGCACACAACAGGAAATTACAGAATTGGCTGGTCGCGGAATTGGTTTATCCGCTGTGCAGAACGAAACACAAAAAATTGGCGGAAATGTGATTGTTAAAACAGTCGCGGGGCAAGGTACACAATTTATTTTTACGTTGCCGCTACAACAAGATGATTCAAATGAAGGATTTCAGCCGTGCCAGCAAGAAAACTAATTGCCAAAGTGATGCAGTCAGTCATGACACGAACACACGCTTATTTTGAAAGCGAATTTGACATTAAACTGACCGAACATAGTTGCGCTCATGGTCGATTTGAAAACATGACTTTGCTTGATACTACAGCCGTTATTCACGTTGGCGGTTTAATCAACTTGTTGATTGCCTTTAGTTTTGAAAGTAGTTTGTTAAATGTCATTTTTGAAAAGATGACCGAAGAATTAGAAGTTGAACTACATGAAATCGGCATTTACCGTGAAGCAGCGGCAAGTGATGTGATCAATACGATAGTTGGACATTGCACCATTGATTTACTGCATATAGATAAAAACGGTGTAGCCATTACATCGCCAACTATCTTGGATAGTAACCATGCAAAAAAAGCGAGTCATATAAAAGATGCTATGTTTTACACTGTGAGTTTGAATACGGCATTAGGTAAAATGAACATCAGCCTTGTGGCACAACCTGAAATGCTTGAAAACAATTTTAATGAGTGAGGTGATGATGGATGTAGACATTTTAACCGTATTGGTGGTTGATGATTCGCCGATTATTGTCAAAAAACTGACCGTACTTTTACAAACATTCGGTTATAAGGTGGTGCAAACGGCATCGAATGGAAAAGAAGCGGTCGCGGCTTATAAACAACATCAACCTGACGTAGTGACGATGGATATTACCATGCCTGAAATGGATGGCATTGAAGCCACACAGGAAATTATTGGTGAATTTCCTGATGCAAAAATCGTCATGATTACCTCGCATGGGCAAGAAAATATGGTGCTTGATGCGTTGAAAGCAGGCGCAAAAGGCTATGTGTTAAAACCATTTCAACAACAAAAAGTCTACGAAACGATTCAAAAAGCCTGCAAACGAAAAATTGAATTGCAATTTTGTTGAAATCTTGAAAATTTCACAGAATAAAAAAGCCGCTGTTGCAAAATGCAATCGCGGCTTTTTTAATGTTTCAACATATCAGTCGTTAAGCAACGAATCCAATTTGCCTGCTTTGTTCAACGCATTTAAATCGTCAAAACCACCAACGTGAAAGTCACCAATGTAAATTTGTGGCACCGTGCGACGTTGCGTTTTTTGCATCATTTCTTCACGCATTCCAGCTTGTTCATCGACATTGATTTCGGTGTAAATTGCATTTTTGCTGTCGAGTAATTTTTTTGCCATCACGCAATAACCGCAACGGTGTGCGGTGTAAATTAAAACTTGTTTCATAAATCCTCTTAAATTAAGACGTAAAAAATAGCTTTTCATCAGTTTGTATCGATTACTTTCACTACATAAAATAAAACTTGATGCACATCATTAGACGCGATCAAGTTAATATATTCTGTAGCTATTAGTTTTCATATTCAGGGGGTAAACACTATGTATTTGAAAGTTCTTTTTTTTGTATTGTTGAATAGCTTATCCGTGTATTCGCAAGCTGCCTCATCTGTTGAATCATTAAACGTTCAGCATGCAGAGCGTTTGGTGATTTTAGCACCACATCCTGATGATGAGACATTAAGTGCGGCAGGTCTTGCACATAGAGTATTAGAAAAAGGGGGGAGTGTGCGATCGGTTGTCGTTACGGCTGGCGATGCTTATGTGGAAGCAATACAGCATGATTTGGGGAAAAAACGTCTTGCTCCGATTGATTTTCTGCGATATGGAAAAGAACGTTTAGATGAATCACGTCATGCCGCAAATTTATTGGGGAAAGGATCAATCAAATTAGATTTATTGGGATTTCCAGATGGTTCAATTTATCCCATGCTCATTTCACATTGGAATAATTCAAATCCTGACAAATCAGAATTTACGGGATTTAGCCACATTCCTTATATCGAAGCAGAAGATAGAGGTCATGCCCAAGATGGAAAATTTCTTCGTGAGGAATTAGTTAAGATACTTAAAGAAATGAAACCCACTTTAATTGCATTTCCTGATGTCATGGAAAACGACTCTGATCACGCAGGATTAGGCATGTTCGCATTATTGGCCATTAACGATTGGTTTGAACAAACGCATAAACTACCATCTGTTGAGCCGCGTTTACTTACCTACCTCATTCACTGGAAAAATGATTATCCTTCTGGCGCAAATTCTCAAATACCTGTGGATTTGAGTAATAAGCCTCTTTTTTTACCCGATGAGTTATCGTTACGTCATCATATTCAAACTTGTTTTAATCTGAATGTGTTAGAAAAACATCTCAAACGAGCAACATTGGAGAAATATCAATCTCAACAACGTGCAATGGGAAATTTTTTAATGGCATTTGTTCGTCGTAACGAGTGTTTTACGCGTTTAAACGAAAAAGACACTCAAAATATAGAAAATATAGTTAGGCATTGGCAACAAACGAGAAAGAAGTTTGACGCTAATCCAATAAGCAGACAGTACGTTTTAATGGATAACTTAAAGTTAAAAAATTATGAATGACATCCACTCGTTAATTACATCTTATGGGCAATGGTTTTATTTGCTAGCCTTTATTTGGACGGCTTTAGAAGGTGAAACTTTTATTATTTTTGCAGGATTTGCTGCTCAAAAAGGCTATTTGAATATCGAAGCACTTTTCATATCAGCGTGGCTTGGTAGTTTGACTGGCGACCAACTTTGTTTCTTTTTAGGGCGTTATTTCGGTACACACTTTTTAAACCATTCATCATCGTTCACACAACATCTTAATCGTGCAACGCACATTTTAGAGCGTTATGCTGTTCTTTTTATACTTGGGTATCGTTTTATGTATGGTGTTCGGAATGTGAGTAGTATTGCCATTGGTATGAGTCACTTCTCATGGAAACGTTTTGCATTTTGGAACGTGATTGCCGCTTTTATTTGGGCAAGCGTGTTTTCGGGATTTGGCTATTTTTTTGGGGATATTATTGATCATTTACCAAAATCAGTAATTGATTTGAATATTCAAACGGGCATGCTAACAATTTTGCTTTTATTTGTGATGATATTAGTTTTGCGTGTAATCATCATACGAATACAAAAACGGCATTGGTGAACAGACCTTCAGCCTGTTCACCACGAAAATCATCAATGATTCAGATGCGCCACCAACCACCGCGCCGCCACATCTTCAGCCATGCCTTTACGTCGCGCATAATCACTCAATTGGTCTTTATCAATTTTTCCAACGTTAAAATACTGCGCTTGTGAATGCGCGAAATACCAACCGCTCACCGCTGAGGCGGGATACATGGCGAAATTTTCGGTAAGTTCAATCGTGGTGTGTTCGGTAACGTTTAACAATTTGAACAATTTCTCTTTTTCAGTATGATCTGGGCAGGCGGGATAACCAGGGGCAGGACGAATACCTTTGTAATTTTCGTTAATCAGCGCGTCATTATCTAAATCTTCATCACTCGCATAACCCCAATGTTGTTTGCGAACTTGCAAATGTAAATACTCGGCAAAGGCTTCAGCTAAACGGTCAGCTAACGCTTTGAGCATAATCGCGCTGTAATCGTCATGATGTGCTTCAAATTCAGCGAGTTTTATTTCAATGCCAATGCCTGTTGTGACAGCGAACGCACCGATGTAATCGACAACACCGCTTTCAAGTGGCGCGACAAAATCCGATAAACAATAATTCGGTCTACCAGGAGCTTTCACATTTTGTTGTCGTAAATGATGCAACGTTTCTAGCACTTCGCCGCGTGATTCATCGGTAAATAATTGAATGTCATCATCAACCGAATTTGCGGGGAAGAAACCAATCACCGCGCGATTTTGTAGCCAATTTTCAGCAATGATTTTTTCGAGCATTTCTTTGGCATCAGCGAATAATTGACGCGCTTCTTCACCAACAATTTCATCATTGAGAATTTTTGGATAACCGCCCGCAAGTTCCCATGTTTGGAAAAATGGCGACCAATCAATATATTCAGCCAATGTTGCCAGCGACACATCATCAATCACTTTCACGCCTAAAAACGAGGGTTTAATCGGGTGATTTGTCCAAACGTATTTATTTTTACGCGCGTTTTCGAGCGAATGTTGTAGCGTTTTCGATTCTTTGCCTTTGTGACGTTCGCGCACTTCTTCATATTCGGCGCGAATACTCGCTTTATAATCAGTCGCTAATTCGCCGCTTAACAAATTACTTGCCACACCAACAGCGCGTGAAGCGTCAGTCACATAAACGACACTGCTATTTTCATAATGTGGCTCAATTTTTACCGCCGTATGAGCGCGAGACGTGGTCGCGCCACCAATTAACAACGGGATTTTAAAACCTTGGCGTTGCATTTCTTTAGCGACGTGAACCATCTCGTCCAGCGACGGCGTAATCAAACCACTCAAACCAATAATATCGACCTTTTCCATGCGAGCAGTTTGCAAAATCTTTTCAGCCGAAACCATCACGCCCAAATCAATCACGTCGTAATTGTTGCATTGCAACACGACCGCCACGATGTTTTTGCCAATGTCATGAACGTCGCCTTTCACAGTTGCCATGAGAATTTTGCCGTTACTTTGACGGTCAGCCGCCGTTTTGTCCGCTTCCATAAACGGCATTAAATACGCGACCGCTTTTTTCATTACTCGCGCGGATTTCACCACTTGCGGTAAAAACATTTTTCCCGCACCAAACAAATCGCCCACGATATTCATGCCATCCATCAACGCGCCTTCGATAACGTGCAACGGACGTTCGGCTTGCAAACGCGCTTCTTCAGTGTCTTCGTCGATAAAATCGGTAATTCCTTTGACTAGCGCGTGTGCCAAACGTTCATTAACGGGCAAATGTCGCCATTCTGCGTCTTCTTTTTTCGTTTCGGTTGAACCGTCAGCGCGATATTTTTCCGCAATTTCGAGCAATTTTTCTGTGCCGCTACCGTCGTGACGATTCAAAATTACGTCTTCCACCGCGTCGCGTAAGTCTTTCGGAATATCCTCATAAATCGCAAGTTGTCCCGCATTCACAATCCCCATCGACATACCCGCTTGAATCGCATGATATAAAAATACCGCGTGAATTGCCTCACGCACAGGATTATTGCCACGGAATGAAAACGACACATTCGACACGCCGCCCGAAATTAGCGCGTAAGGCAACGTGCGTTTAATTTCGCGGGTCGCTTCGATGAAATCGACACCATAATTATTGTGTTCATCGATACCCGTTGCGACCGCAAAAATGTTCGGGTCAAAAATAATATCTTCAGGTGGGAAACCAACTTGCTCTGTTAGAATTTTGTAAGCGCGTTGGCAGATTTCAATTTTGCGTTCTTTGGTGTCGGCTTGTCCGTCTTCATCAAACGCCATCACAATCACTGCTGCGCCGTAACGGCGCACGAGTTTGGCTTGTTGAATAAATTTGTCTTCGCCTTCTTTGATTGAAATCGAATTCACAACGCCTTTGCCTTGAATACATTTCAAACCTGCTTCCAAAATGTCCCATTTTGATGAATCGAGCATGATTGGCACTTTAGCAATGTCGGGTTCGGACGCAATCAACATCAAAAAACGTACCATCGCTTCTTTGGATTCGAGCATGCCTTCATCCATGTTGATGTCGATGATTTGTGCGCCGTTTTCAACTTGTTGTTTGGCAACGTCGAGGGCAGCTTCAAAATTTCCTTCAATAATTAACCGTTTAAATGCCGCTGAACCTGTGACATTTGTGCGTTCGCCAACATTCACAAATAAACTTTCTGCTGTGATATTTAACGGTTCTAAACCCGCTAAGGCGCAATGTTTTGGAATTTCGGGAATTTGACGCGGTGGGTATTTTTCAACTGCTTTGACAATGGCGCGAATCGTATCAGGCGAAGTGCCGCAACAACCGCCGATGATGTTTAAATAGCCATTTTTTGCCCAATCTGCAATTTCTGCTGCCATCATTTCAGGCGTTTCGTCGTATTCGCCAAAAGCGTTTGGCAAGCCAGCATTCGGGTGAGCTGAAACGTGGGTATCTGCGATATTTGAAAGTTCTTCTATATATTGGCGTAATTCAGTTGCGCCTAATGCACAGTTAAAACCAAACGAAATCGGTTTAACGTGTTTCAAGGAATTCCAAAACGCGCCAACTGTTTGACCAGAAAGCGTGCGACCTGACGCATCGGTAATTGTGCCTGAAATCATCACAGGTAAGGCAAAACCCAATTCTTCGAAACACAACTCAACCGCAAAAATCGCGGCTTTTGCATTGAGCGTATCGAACACAGTTTCGATTAAAATTAAATCTGCACTGCCGTCAATTAACGCTTTCGTGGCTTCGGTGTAAGCAACGACTAATTCATCAAACGAGATATTGCGAAAACCTGGGTCGTTCACATCGGGCGACATTGAAGCCGTGCGATTTGTTGGCCCTAAAACACCTGCTACAAAACGGGGCTTTTCAGGCGTTGAAAATTCATTAGCCGCTTCACGCGCGACTTTTGCCGCCGCAAAATTGATTTCATAAACCAGCGATTCCATTTCATAGTCTGCCATCGCAATGGTCGTGCTATTAAATGTATTCGTTTCAACAATATCTGCGCCTGCTTCAAAATACGCGCTGTGAATGGCTTTGATAATATCGGGTTGCGTCAAACACAATAAATCGTTATTCCCTTTGACATCGGTTTGCCAGTTTGCAAACCGCTCGCCCCGATAATCTTTTTCGTCGAGTTTGTAGCCTTGAATCATGGTTCCCATCGCACCGTCGAGGAAAAGAATGCGTTGCGCGAGGTGTTGTTTAAATAAATCGGTTCTGTTCATTGTGTAGATTTGTAATAGTAAAGATGTGTTAAATGATACCAGACACAACGCGGCGATGTTTTTCAATCGCCCATGCAACGTGTTCACGAACTAACTCGGATTCGTGCGTGAGACGTGAATTTAACGCGATTAAAATAGCATCACTTGTAGGCGCATTGCCTAATGCAACGGCGATATTTCGTAGCCAATGAATATGACCAATTCGACGAATGGCAGAGCCTTCAGTTTTTGCTAAAAATTCGGTTTCTGACCAATTAAAAAGTTCGAGTAATTGTGCGGTGTTTAGATTATGGCGAGGATGAAAATCAGGTTCTTTGGTTAAATTCGCAAACCGATTCCACGGACAAATGAGCTGACAATCGTCGCAACCATAAATACGATTACCCATAAGTGAACGTAAATTTTCAGGAATTGAGCCTTGTAATTCAATCGTTAAATAAGATACGCAACGACGCGCATCGATTTGATAAGGCGCAACGATTGCTTGTGTTGGACAAATTTGCAAACACGCTTCGCACGCGCCACAGTGTGAAGTTGTTGGTTCATCAGGCTGCAAATCTAAATCTGTGTAAATTTCACCCAAAAAAAACCATGAACCTGCTTTACGGTTAATCAAATTGGAATGCTTACCTATCCAGCCTAACCCTGCTTTTTCAGCAATGGCTTTTTCTAAAACGGGCGCACTGTCAACAAAAGCGCGATAACCAAAATCACCGATTTCAGCTTGAATTTTGTCAGCGAGTTTTTGCAAACGTTGGCGCATGAGTTTGTGATAATCACGTCCAAGCGCGTAGCGCGAAATATAAGCTGCGGTGGGTGAATCGAGATTTTTTTTGAGGTCAGTATGATTTTGCGGTAAATAATCCATGCGAACAGAGATGATACTTTTTGTGTCAGGATGGAGTAGAGCAGGGCGGCTACGTTTCAAGCCGTGCTTTTGCATATAATCAAGCTCACCGTGAAAATCGTTTGCTAACCAAGAATTAAGATGTTGTTCAGCGCGAGATAAATCAGTATTTGAAATACCAACCTGTTGAAAACCAAGTTCAACGCCCCAGTTTTTTATGTGTTGAATAATTTGAGAGTTGTTGACACGCATTGATAAGATTTTGGTGTCGATTTGAATGTGTAGCGAAGGAATTTGATTTGGGATTAAGTTTTTGGCGATGGACTAGGGATTCGAACCCCAGGAACCTTTCGGTTCGACGGTTTTCAAGACCGTTGCTTTCGACCGCTCAGCCAGTCCACCTCAAAACTTACCCTGCGTATTATAGCGACAACGCCTTTTTTTGCAAGCAAAACGTCAGAATTTCGTTCGTTAATCCGCTTTATCGTTTCGCAATCCTCTATCAACCGTGACCCAAACGGCGCGTTGTCCACGTTTTTTCTTGATGGCGCGAATCGTACCTGTAATCGTTGTGCCAACGTTCATTAGCCAATAGACAATCGGATACCAAACCATCCAATAGTAATAACGTGCCACGCCACCCGTTTGCGATTCGTAGCGTGAATCAATGGCTAAACTCACACCAAACTGCAACAAACAGGTCACGCTGAGCAGCATACTTGTCCAACTTGGACTTAAATAATGCAGCGATTTATCCATTGTCGCCGTGAAAAATTCTATTGGCGCAAAAAGCAAATGACACAAAATCAAAAATGCCCACGTTACGCTGATTAAACATTCGCCGTAAAGTAGCCACATGCCACGAGATGACCAACGAAACAAACTTTTAAAGTAACGTAATAACACTTCACTGCCGCCTTGTGACCAACGCACGCGCTGTTTCCAAAGTCCATTCATCGTTTCAGGCATCAACACCCAGCAAAGCGCATTCGGTTCAAAACGAATTGTCCAACCCGCAAGCTGCAATTTCCAACTAATATCAATATCTTCGGTAATCATGTCGTTGCTCCAATAACCTACATTGTGCAACGCTGTTTTGCGGAATGCCGCAATCACGCCTGAAACCGTAAACACTTTGCCATAAGAACGTTGAGCGCGTTTAATCATGCCGACAATCGCGGAAAATTCACCAACTTGAATACGCCCCAAAAGTGTTGAGCGGTTGCGAATGCGTGGATTACCTGTAACTGCACCAACGTTAGGGTTTTCTTGAAAATGCCTAACCATCCAACCCACCGCGTCAGGCGATAAAAGGGCATCGCCATCAATGCAAACTAAAATTTCACTTTTGGCAAGCAACGCGGCTGTTCGCAAGCCCATTGCTTTGCCTTGGTTGGTCGCCAAATTTACCACGCGTAAATTGTCATATTTTCCTGCGAGTTCATGCAGAATTTCGAGCGTGTTATCTTTGCTGCCGTCGTTAATGGCGATAATTTCAAAATTCGGATAATGCTGCTGTTGCAAAATACCAATCGTTTCGCGGACGTTTTCCCCTTCGTTGTAGCAAGGAATCAGAATGGAAACTGACGGCGTGTCTCCCCCCTTTTGAAAGGGGGGCGGGGGGGATTTATTCCATTCATAACGCAAACAAAAAATAATCGCGCCAAACATCCAAACATACGCCATAAAAAGCGGATAGTAATAAATGAAATCCTCAATTTGCCGATCAATTGGAGACCACCACGTTATAAAAATCTGCCAATTATTTAAAATTTCCGTATAAAAATTCATCATTTATTGCAACTCAGGCAAAGAAAAGTGTTGTTTCAAATCTTCTAAACGCGGTTGGTCTTCAAACACGTTATCAGGATAATAACCGATATGTTTTGCCCCCAGTTTTTTTAGCAAATTCAACTGTTCAACAAATGTTTTACTCGGAATTTTTTGTTTCGTTTTCCAATCGACTGCTTGCAATTCAAACACCATTTTTTTCAAACCATCAGGTTCTTTTGCGGCGGTTTTGACGAGAGTTGTTAGCCATTCATTCGGATTTTTCGCTTCTTCCATAAATGGCATAGCTTCAATGGCAACGTAATCATAATGATTTAAAAAGGCTTTAAATGATTGTGCATACCATTCTTCACTGTACGGTTCGAGCAAAGGCAAAGCATAAAAATTTCGTGCAGTTTGAATATACGGACGATAAAAACGCACACGATTGGTTAATTCATCGGTGAATTGGGCAATCAGTTCGGTTTTATGTTTTGCCCATTCCAAACGGCTTTTACTGGTAGCGCGTAATTTAGTTATGTCGTCAGAAATGCCCCAAACCTGTTTGCCATAAGCAAGTGCGGCAGGTGAGGCATCTTCAAAATCAGACAAAATCCCGTCATCGTGAAACAGTACGCCGTCAAAATTGCAGTATTTACCTAAATCTTCGTAAATTTCAGCAACGTATTCACGCGCATTCGCGTTAAATGGTGAAAGTCGAGTGTAAATGTGACTCGATGGTTGTGTTTTTCCGTCTTTGAATTCTTGTACATACCATGATTTATCTATGTCTTTGCTTTGATACGCCATAATCGGTAGCCACGCATAAACGCGCACCGCCGCGCGTTTTTTGAGTTGCCATGCAACGCGATTAAATAAATCTTGGCGCACAGGTAAATGACGATTTGGAAAATATAATGCTTCCGCATTGCCATCGCCGTCAGGGTCTGCAAAGGCTTGTAAATACACGTTATTGATGTGCATTTCTTTGATACGTTGAACGAGTAAGCCGATATTTTTTTCAGTTTGCTCTGGGTCTTTATCGTACAAATAATCCATGTCAACGTGCGCTACTCGCGCGTGTTGTTCAACACGCAAGCCTGTGACAATTTCAGCGAATTTAGGAATTTTAGGGTCATCAACAATAATCAAACGTTTCAAAACATCTAAATCTGCAAGCGTATTGAAGCCATCAACTAAGCCCATCGTGATTTGAAAACCAGCCTCTTTTGCCGCAGAAATCGTCATGGCATTGTATTCACCGTAAGGCCAAACCATGACGCGCGGACGAATGCCAGCATGTTGAAAAATAAAATCGGAACTCTTGAGCATTTCAGCGCGAATTCTGGTGCGATATTGTTCGTCGTTTTCGTAAATCAACATCGGGTCGTCGTAAAGACGTGTGACGGCGGCAGCTTGCGTATTGCCTTGCGGATTACCGACGATGCCAGTGTGAAAACTGTAAGTATGCGAGGCAATTTCAACTAACCCCGAATTTGCAACTTCGCGTACTTGTTCCCAATTCATTAGCGGTTTGCCTGGATCGTCAGCGGTCACTTCGCCGTCCATCCATTTACCAACGAGCGCAACTGACGCGGGATAATGATATTTTTTCAAAAGCGGAAAAACTTTGGTGTAAAAACTTAAATAGCCGTCATCAAAGGTAATTAAAACCGCTTTTTCAGGCAAAGTTGATTTTCCCGCCGCCGCGTCTAAAACCGTTTGAACACTCACTACACTGTAGCCATTTTTTTTGAGCCAAACGAATTGGTCTTCTAAAAAATGTTTATTCACTTCCATTCGGTCAAATGGCGCGACAACGTCTTCTTCGTCAATAATGTCGTGATAATTTAAAACTAAAAAATGCCCGTCTTTACTGTGTGCAAACGGGCTAAAAATCAAAAATGCAAATAAGAAAATGGTGAGTTTTAAACGGGTAAATCTGCTCATTTAGGTGCGCTCAATTCTAAGAAACGACGAGAGTTGTTGATAACAGGCGGTAAACCATCTGTTGGTGTTTGAAAAGATGGTTGCAATTTTGATGCCGCAGGTTTTTCTGGCGCAGGTTCGAGCGATTCTTCTTCATCGAGTAAATCAATATCGTCTTTAGTTGGAACGTTGCCGTCATGGACGAGGTATTCACGACGTTGCTGATAGGCATTTTTAATGAAATTGTAACGATCACCACCAGCGGCTTCGTTGATCATTTTTTCAGTTCCCATTAACGTCGCACGAGTATTGGTCACATCTAAGGCTTTTGCGCCTGTAGTTGCTGCGGTTACGGCAACGCCGCCGCCAAATAAAAATGTGTAACTAAACGGATTTAATAGCGCGTCGCCAATCATCCCCCCCACTTCGCGTGGCGAACTAGGTCCCACAAAGGGCAACATTAAAAAATCTCCTGCGGGAACGCCCCAAAAACCTAAGGTTTGTCCAAAATCTTCGTTGTGTTTGGGTAAATCAATCATACTTGCAACATCAACAACCCCTAAACCGCCTGCAGTGGTATTGACAATAAATCGACTTGCATCCATGCCGCCTTGTGTCATCTTGAATTGCATTAAATCATTAGCAGTGACACCAATGTCGTTGATGTTACTAAAAAAGTTGGTTACACCTTTTTGTACTACATCAGGCGTTGCCCACATATAACCTTTCGCAATCGGTTTTAAAATGTTGGCATCTAAACTTTCATTGAAAGAATGCACGCTACGATTGAAACCTTCAAATTTGTCAGCGGTTTTCTGTGGCTCGGATTCTTTGATTGTCGTTGTTGAACATCCAACGCTAAAAAGTAGGCAGGTAGTAGTGAAAATTTTCCGTAAAGTCATAAACGTAAAAAAGGGCAAGTGACGGGAGCTTTCTAAGTGCGATTATTCTACGGCTTTACAGGCATTGCGGTGATAATTTTTTTGAAGCGAAAATCATCATCCTTCATTTTCATAATAGGCAAAACAACCGCGACCATTATCTTTTGCAAGATAAAGCGCGGTATCTGCACAATCAATCAATTTTTCTGCATTCTCGCCATGCTGCGGATAAAAACTTATCCCAATACTTGCACCAATTTCGACGATCTCGCCGTTTGATAAAACAAATGGGCGTGTTAAATTCGCAATCACCTTTGTTGCAATTTGTGCTGCGTCACACGTTGCCTCAATATGCTCTAGCACAATCACAAATTCATCGCCGCCTAAACGTGCCATCATATCGCTTTCTCGCAAGCATGAAGGAACGCGAACCGCCACTTGCTTTAACAAATCATCACCTGCGGCATGTCCTAATTTGTCATTCACCATTTTAAAATTATCTAAATCCATCATGAAAATAGCGAGTTTCTTTTTTTCTCTATGACTTAACGCAATCGAGTGTGTCAAACAATCCAGTAATTTTCGGCGATTTGGTAAACCTGTAAGCGTGTCATGAAAAGCGAGCTGCTTAATTTTCTCTTCGGCTTTTAGCTGCTCGGTAACATCGCGTTGAATGGCTAAATAATGATCAATTTTTCCATTATTTATAATCGGGGTAATAAACGCTAAAACGCAGTATATTTCACCGTTTTTACGACGATTCGTAATTAAACCATGCCATGAATCACCCGCTTGAAGCGTTTGCCACATTTCTTTATACAACAATGGGTTATTTTTGCTAGAACGAAATAAACGAGGCGTATTTCCAATCAAATCTTCACTTTCATAACCTGTCAACTCGCCACAAGTGCGATTGGCATATTCAATTTTCGCGTTCAAATCCGTAATAAAAATAGATACAGGACTTTGTTCAACCGCAAGCAACAGTTTTTGATTTTCACGTTGCAAACGCTTGAAACGGCGATTGGCTTGAATTAGAAAAATAAAAAATGATAATGCGAGTAAAGCAAAAAACGAAAGCATCACAACGCCTTCTCGATAACGCCAAATGACATCTGTAAAATCAAAGTATTTTAATTCATCAGGATGTGTGCGTAAGCGCAGCATTAACACTTCAACTGGAGTGTAATCGGCGGGGGAATTAAAACCCGCGATACCCGCCGCTTTTGCAACGTCGCTATCTGCTTGAATACTTAACAGCGTTAAACTGATTTTGCGCGTTAATTCAGGATTTATATGCCTGCCAACGCTAAATGCCCATTCGGGATAGTGAGTTGTTGAATGCACAGAATGAATTTTGCGTGTCGAGTCTGTGTCTACTTCGTGCGGAGCAATAATTTTAATTGTTGCGTTATCATGCAGTGTTAACTTGCCTGCGTTTTCTAAACTTTCCAAAACGTCACTACGCACAAAACCTGCATCGACGTTTCCTGCCAGCACTTCATTGACAGCGTTATCGTGTGGCATTCCTGTAAAAACATAACTTTTTGCTTTGATTTGTTCTTTTTCTAATTCCCAACGTTGCATTAGATAACCGCCAAGTGAATTTTCAGACGGTGATGCAATGACTTTATGGTCTAAATCTGCCAATGTTTTAATATCTTCGCGGTCAGCGCGAGTAAAAATAACACCTGCAAATTCGGCAGTAGGATGACCATGATCTAAGGTAATCATCGTTGCAACGGCATTCATCGCTAATTTATTTTTGAGCAAAATGTAATGCTCAGGATTGGTGAGAACTAAATCGACTTGTTTTTCTTTGGCTGCTTTATCAAGCTCAGGATAAGTGAGTGGTAATAATTCAACGTGATAACCCACTAAATTTTTTTCTAATTCTTTTGCTAACGGTTGCCATTTCGCGGTTGTTACGTCTTTTGGTCGAAATGATAAAACACCAAAACGGAGTGTTTTTGCCATTTCATCTGCTAAAACCGTTTGCATGAAAAATAACAGCGATAAAGAAATTAGAAACAGACGTAGCATTATTTTTAGTAGTTGTTGTAAGGAATAGCCGCTTAATGCAGCATGCAGTGATTAAAAATGTAGCAGCGAATGCACGTCATAACCGACTAATTTTTCCCGACCATTTAAAAAATCAAGTTCTACTACAAACGCCAATGCTTCAACCGTTGCACCTAATTTTTCAACCAGTTCACAACTGGCTTTTGCTGTGCCACCCGTTGCAAGTAAATCATCAATTAACAATACTTTATCGCCTTGTTCAAACGCATCAATATGTGCTTCAAGCGTTGCGCTGCCATATTCCAAATCGTACGAAACACTTTGCACATCATACGGTAATTTACCAGGTTTGCGTAGTGGCACGAATGGCAAGCCCATTTCCCACGCAACTAAACTGCCAAAAATAAAGCCGCGTGCTTCCATACCCGCAATCACGTTGATGTCGCAGCCTAAAAAGGGTTGAATCAACTGATGTACAGCGAGTTTTAACGCTGCTGGGTCTTTCACTAACGGAGTAATGTCTTTGAAAATAATCCCTTCCTTTGGGAAGTTTGGAATATCGCGGATTTTGGATTCTAAACGGTTCATTTTTAAAACATCCCTACAAGTTTAAGAAGCATTGCCGTAATTAACGCAATTTGTAAAAAACCTAAACGAATAATTAACGCGGTCGTATCAGCTCGAGATTTTTCAATTTGGATAGAAAGCTGCAATTCTAATTCTTTCAAATCACGTTTTGTGGCAACTTCATCTAATTTGTAATCATGTTTTGCTTGTTCAACTGCGGCGGTTGCAGTTTTACTGTGCAAATTTGCAATCAATTCAGCTTGTTGTTCGTTGAAACCTACGCTTTTGAGTTCGTTATAAAACTCGTGAATGTTTAAAACAGTCGCACTCATTGTTTTTCCTTTTTTAATTCAAACGCACACGTGGATCGACTAACGTGTAAGAAATATCGGTTAATAGTAGCCCGAAAATGTAAAGCACTGAACCTAAAAACACCATCGCGCGAACAATGGCAAAATCTTGGCTGTTAATCGCATCAATCGTATAACTGCCTAAACCAGGAATACTGAAAAACGATTCCATAATCAAACTGCCCATAAAAAGCAGCGGCAAAATCACCACCACGCCCGTTAAAATCGGAATCATGGCATTGGGCAAAACGTGGCGAAATAACACTTGTGTTTGCGTTAATCCTTTTGCTCGTGCGGTGCGAACATAATCTTTTTCTGCTTCTTCTAAAAATAACGTTTGATACCACCGAACACCTGAACCAACGCCTGTAAAAACACCAATCGCAACAGGTAGAATCAAGAATTTAATCATCGCAAAGCCATCGTCATAACCTGAAATTGGCACCAGTTTTAATACTTTTGCGACTAAAAATTGTCCACTGATAATATAAAACAGTGACGAAATGGACATTAGCATCACGCACACAATAATCCCTAGTTTCTCAATCGCGCTGCGGCGAAATAACACCATCAATAACGCGCACGTCACATTTACGGCTAAACCAATCAACAGCGTTGGCAAGGCTAACGCTAAACTCGGCACTGCACGCTGCGAAATATCTGCACCGATATTTCGTCCGCTGTCTGACGTACCAAAATTAAACAACATCAAATCGACAGACTTAGAATAAAAAATTGTCTCGGTCATTTTTTCACTGCCTTCAACGTCCGAATTCCAAAGTAGTGGTTTATCGTAACCGTGTTGTTGCTTCCAATTTTGAATCGCATTTTGCGTGACGTGTTTTTGCCCAAGCTGCATTCGCGCCATATCATCGGGACTGTTGACCACAAAAAATAATGTAAAGGTCAACACATTCACCGCAAACAACAGCGGCAGAGCGTATAAAAATCGGCGCAAAATGTAGCTAATCATGACTTTTAATCATCACCAAGTTGCGTCAATAATTCCGCCTGATGTTCACTAATTAACGGTTGAATCACTTGCTCTAAACCCCCTTGCATAACGTCATCGAGTTTATAAAGCGTTAAGTTAATTCTGTGATCAGTTAAACGACCTTGCGGATAATTATAAGTACGAATACGTTCGCTACGATCGCCGCTACCAACTTGCAATTTACGCAATGATGATTGTTCAGAATGTTGTTTTTCTTGTTTTGCAGAAAGAATCCGTGAAGCCAGTAATGACATTGCTCGCGCTCGATTTTTGTGTTGTGAGCGTTCGTCTTGGCATTCCACAATCGTTCCTGTAGGAATGTGTGTAATGCGAATGGCTGATTCGGTTTTGTTGATGTGCTGACCACCCGCACCCGAAGCACGATAAGTGTCAACTTTTAAATCTGCTGGATTGATGTCAATTGAGTCAATTTCTTCAACTTC